>JADFWK010000017.1 GCA_015223015.1 Pseudomonadota bacterium | reverse complement strand
TTGGTCGTTTTGATGGGGATTTTCAGCGTTGTCCCTAGGATCGAGGCCTCTTTCGTTCCGTCGGACGAGTCTTTTGCGAGCAGTGCTCGACATAAGGACATGGCCACGGTGCAGAAGGTTCTTGAGCAGAAGCTTGTCAAAGAGCGGCTCAAGGCCCTGGGATATACCGACCAGGAAATCAATTCCCGGCTTGATCAGCTTTCTGATAACGAACTTCACCAATTTGCCACTCAGCTTGATTCGCTTACCTCAGGCGGAAGCACTCTTGTGTGGATTCTGGTCATTGCCTTGGCCATCATTGCTGTACTCTATTTTACTAATAAGAAGATCGTCGTTCAATAAGAGGCCATAGAACAGGTGCGAAGGTCGGAAGGGCACCCAGAAAAGGCGTTTCGGCAAGCCTTCCACCCGATCCATCTGTGCATGGCGGTCCTTGCCTTTTCGCTATTCATTGCCCTCCTTGGATGTATGGCACGGCCGGGGGGAATGACTTCGGATTTACCGGCCTCTATTGGCTCTGGAAAGGTGAAAGATGTGCCTTTCTATCCCCAGCTTGCCTTTCAATGCGGTCCCGCCTCCCTTGCCGGGGTACTTACCTTTTACGGTGAAGATGTGACGCCGGATGAGGTTGCCGATGCCATCTTTCGGAAAAGCATTCGTAGCACGGTTACGATTGACATGGTGCTCTACGCCCGGCAAAAGGGCTTTACTGCCAGGTGGTACAGTGGCAGCGTGGATGATATCCGGCGGTCTGTGGATAAGGGTGTGCCTCTCATTGTCATGGTGGACCTCGGCTTTGCCAATATAAGCAATAACCACTATATGCTTGTGGTGGGCTATAACCCAGATGGCGTCATTGTTAACTCTGCAAAAGCCCGCGAAAAGCTCATCACGTGGAATCACTTCCTTAGCCGCTGGGATCGGGCCGAGCGCTGGACCCTTCGCATCCAACCGAAAACCCAATCACAAACCGAAAACACTCCGAGGAGAGAATGAGACGCCCCCTTTTGGTGACCTTTGGCATGCTCCTCATATGTGCGGGCTGTACTATGCCGCGCTTTACGATTCTTAGTGATCCGCTTTCATCTGAAGAGCACCTGGAGTTAGGCATTGCCTACGAGAAAAAAGGTGAGTTTGACAATGCCATTAAAGAATATGAAGTTGCAGCCAAAAAGCGGCCGGTTGCTTACCTTTATCTCGGCAATGCACATTTTCAAAAAAATGAGTTGGACAAGGCAGAAAAATATTACAAAAAGGCAATAAAAAAAGAACCGCAGAATGCTGATGCCTATAATAATCTTGCCTGGCTTTACTACGTGCAAGGAAAGAACCTGGATGAAGCAGAAAGCCTTGTTCTCAGGGCCATGCAGCTGAACCCCTCCAAGAGCGATATCTATAAAGACACCCTGGAGAAGATAAGGGAACTCAAAAACCCCCACAGATAACTCTCATAGCCCAGTCTCTCTCGGCGGCTAGAATGACCAGTGCGGTGTTGCAGATAGAAAGAGCATGGCACAACCGACTGGCTGGTCATACCATGGTCCAGGATTTGGAAGCGCAAAGACGTCCGGCAAGAAAAGAAAGAATAGAATAGGTATCAAAAGCAAAGGTGTCCTGTTTTAGAGTCTAATTCCGAAATGTTTCGTTTCGCGTCAGGAATATGAGGAGAGCAATAGTTAGCAGAAGCAAAACAATAATGCCGGCCTGAAGCCAAAAGACATATACAAAACCATAGTATTCGATGAGTTGTTTGGCTGTAAAAACCGATAAAGAGCCAACACCAAAGGTGAAAATGAATTTGAAACCATAACTTGTTGACCGAAGCCTTTCCGGGGTAAGTCGGGCAACCAGACTGTTCTCAATAGGTTGCATGCCAAGGGCAAAGAACAGATAGCCCATCGTAAAGATAAGCAGGGGGATATTGGTGAACTGCGTCATGAGCACCATAAAAGGCAGGGCGATGAGATGAAACGAGAAATAACCAAGGCGCAGATCAACTTTATCTGCAAGTCGCCCTCCTGTCATCTGTCCGAGCATGCCAAAAAAATACACAAACGAGGTAAGTGCGGTGGCAGCTAAGGTCTTTGTACCAGAGAGCTTGATGAAAGATGAATTGTCTAGGATATTATTTAGAAAGGGCACAGCCTGTTCAAAGTAGGCTGGTATAACCACAGATGTGCCGCGAAAGCAGAACCCTGCTAACATCATACATACACACAGCAAAGCAAAATACGGCAGATACTGCTTTTTATCTCCCTCGGTATCGGAAGCCACGGTTTGTACCGGGGTTTCGTCAATAGGTATAAGAAACAGAATAATGCTGGATAACAAAACAAAAGCACCTAAAACAATATAGATGATACGCCATCCAAACCAATATGTAATAATCCCAGTAACAATGGGGGCAAGTCCAAGGCCAAGATTTCCAAAAACGCCGTTTATTCCAAGTGCATACCCCCTCCTCTTACATCCTTTACTGATAAGCCCCATGCCCGCAGGATGATAAATCGAGGCGAAAATACCAATAAAGGTTAGACTCATCACTAGAAATGTTGGCTGTCTTGCTGCACCTGCAAGCAAAGAAAAGGCTCCCAATCCAACCAGGTACAGAGTCAGCATTCGCCTCCCGTTCCACAAATCAGTCACGATACCCATAGGCAGTGCACCTAGGCCAAAAAGCAGGTACATGAGAAAACCAAGCGACAGAACCTCGGGAATTGGCATCTCAAAATACTTGGTGAGGGGTATCACGAGCGAGGGAAAGATGAGCATGTAGAAATGAGACAAGAAATGGCAGTAAGAGGTAATAATGATAATCTTTTTTTCATTGGAAATCATTGAGTTTCATTTCCTTCAGCTTTTTTGTCTTTCGTCTAGCCCAGAGATGAAAAAATCAAAAGGGGATACATCGCCGTGGTAACGGTATTATCACACATCGAGGGGATAACCGTTGATTGTTTTCCCCTGAGCTACACGCATTTGTTGGGAAAGGGAATATAGGGGAGAGCGGCTTTTGTGTCAAGCAAGAAAGTGTTTCAGCATCCGGTGGTTCAACGCTCTCCTATCGTTCAAGAGCTTGGCTAGTTTACAAAGAAACAGGTTTCGTTTTGGAGGGAGCCCTAGATTAATCAAGAAATGTTTTAGACCAAGCGAAAAGGGATTTCGGCAACAGCCTGTCAACTGCTCGCTAAATCATTGCTGTGCACGACAGGAGGAGCTTGATGTCTTCTCTCCTTTATAAGAATGCCGCTGAGAACAGCGACAAATGCCATGATCGCCGAAAGAACAAAGGCCAAACGATAACTCCCTGTCTGATCGAAGATCACGCCTCCCAGATACGCCCAGAACCCGCCGCCTAAATGGTGGATGGTGGTGATAAAACCAGTAAGAAGACCAACATGTGAGAATCCATATAGTCTTCCGACCAGGGTAACTGTGAGCGGCGCTGTAATAAGATGGGTAAAGCCGAAAGCTAAGGCAAAGACATAGAAAGAAACAAGATTTTGGTATTTCAGGATCAGGAGAAATAAAAAGAACCGCAGCATAAAGGTAACGACAATGGGGATTTTGTTCCCGATCAGATCCGAAGCAGGTCCGGCAATAAGAACCCCGGCCAAACTCATCAATCCATACCAGGCCAGCATGTTGCCTGCTGTAGTGGGTGAAATGCCATAATCGGTAACCAGGGGGATCAGGTGGATGGTCACCAGAAAATCGCCACCACCACAGACGAACATAACAATAAGAAAGAGCCAGAAAGAATAGGTGTGCAGAGCCTCCTTCAATCCCAAATCCCGAGGATTCACCTCTGAGGGGCTTTGATCCTTCTGTTCGTTTGCGTGGTCTCCATTTCCAGAGCCAAGAGGCTTTTGTCCAAGATCATCTGGATCGCCCTTAATTACCCCCAGCGCAAGGGTGATATTTACCACTAACATGATTATACCAATGCTGAGATATGATACCCTCCAGCCATATCGTAACACGATAATAGTAAAGAGAGGAACCAACGCAAAGTGCCCCAAGCTATTACCGGAGAGGGCCGAGCTTATGGCAAGACCGCGGCCCTTTTCAAACCATTTGCTCATCAGAGCCGCAACAAAAGGCACCGATGTCCCACCCAGACCAATAGCTGCTATTATTCCGTAGCACATGAGAAATTGCCGGAAGGAGCCTATGATAGAAATACTTGCGTACCCGATTGAGAGAAAAATGGTTGAGATGATGATCACCCATTTGGGACCATAACGGTCATAAAACCTCCCGACCACGATAAGGGACAGGGCATAGATCGTCATATTGAGGAAAAAGGCCAAAGAAATGGAACCCCGATTCCAGCCAAATTCTAGAAGCATGGGTTTGAACATTACCCCAAAAGAGAAGCGGGCTCCTGAGTTGAAAAAAAGGATAACAAAGGAAGAGGCCAGGATATACCAGCCGTAGAAGAGATGCGATTGTGAGGATTTTTCCCTGAAAGCCATCATACCCCTATATAGTTGGTCAATCGTGGTGAGAATGGAACTTAACAGATTTGCAGTGATTTTGCCATAGGAAATGAGGAGGGTAATGACGGTCACTATGGTGAATTCGCGAGCTATGCCTTGTTACAATCAGAATTAAGAGAAAAGGGATTTCGGCAGCAGCCTGTTAAATATGTATCTCTGCGTTGTGTGGATCTGTGCGGTGGACGCATTTTGGCTAATGCTTCTAAGTGTTCATTTCTTTCCTGAACATCGGTTTATCCGGTCCTATTCATAATGATGTGCATCTATCCAGAAATAATATCTAGGGTATCAGCATTCCAGCGCTGATCCGGGTCGTGGAGTTTGGTCATCACCCCTTCGCCGTAGAGCCCGCTCCGGGCAGTTTTGCTCAGGTTGAGTTCAGCAAGCTCTTTGCTGATCGCATGCTCCCCTAGCTCAAGCTCGGCAACACTACCCATCCTCACCGCTCCGAACTTTGGCGCCCATCCCTCAATCAGTGTATGCATCACCACATTATCCTTGATTGAGTAGGTATGAAATTCAAACCCGGCTGATCTTTTGAGAGGGAGCTTTTTCGCGAGCAGTTTCAAGATAAGATCATCCTTTTCCTTCAGGGTAACTTCCAGGCTCTCGTCCCGGTCCTGGAACGTAATCTCGGCTAGAAATTTAGGATAGTTATAGAAATGGATTCCGAACTTGAGCGCAATTTCCGTGGTAACAGGAAGGTGATGAATGTACACAGGGAAGAGATTCTTGCGCATCATCTTGAGTGCAGAGAGTCCGGGAATGACAAATCTCGATGGAAATTTGATGGGGATCGAGATGGCGATCTCGTTATAAGGCCCGATTGAGGTGTCGTGGTATTCAAAGGCAGCGATTCCAAGCATACCGGTCCCAGGCCAGATCTGGATGGGCTTGAATCTACGATGGGGCAGCAGTTTTTTCAGCGCGCTGGTTTTAGCAGTGAAAATGGCGGTAACAAAGCGAACATCATAATAAAAGATCGGAAACTCCATGGCTTGGCCCGCCATATCCAGGGTCTTTTTCGGCGTGTCCTTGAAAAAAGGGTGGTCTCTCATTTTTCTTTTCCTCTCTTAGCAGTGCTCCTCAAATGCAATATGATCCTTTTTCCCCTTCTATTATTGCATATCACGAATCCGTACTTCAATGTCCGTGCAATCTCTGAGCAAATCAGTCAGTTTGGATGTGTCGGTATCACCAAAGTGATAGGGGTATAGGACCTTCGGCCTGAATGCTCTGGCTGCATCAGCCACCATCTCCGGTGTCATGGTATAGGGGAGATTCATGGGTAAAAACGCTACGTCAATTCCTGTCAGCTCCTTCATTTCAGGAATATTTTCGGTATCACCGGCAATATACACCTTTTTATCGTTAAAGGTAATCACATAGCCATTGCCTACTCCTCGGGGATGAAAGGGATTACCTGGGGACCGCATGTGAATCGTGTTATAGGCGGGCATGGCCTCTATTGTTAATCCCTGAATAGTCTTAACATCCCCGTTTTTCATTACCAGGAAATTGCTTATCTTTTGGGTACAGGACTCAGTTGCTACCACCGCTGTCCCATCTTTGCGGAGCATCTCAATGGTCTGCGGCTCAAAATGGTCAAAATGGTCATGAGTAACGAGGATAATATCCGCTTTGGGCAGATTTGCATAATCTGCCATATCACTTACCGGATCAACATGGATCACCGTGCTGCCAAAGGTAAGCATAAGGGTTCCATGGCCGAGAAAGGTAATCTTGAGATCTTCTCCTGAGGTGTTAATGATATCCGTCGTATACATGAGCATATCCTCCTTCCAACTAAAAGGGTTTAATTGGGTGTGATGCCACCATAAGATAAAGCCGTTGGTGCGTCAAGCAGAAGAAGAACAGCGTTGTGAAATATGAAGGTTGGGCTTATCGACGGGCACAGGCCTTATGGAGAGCGGTGAGATACAGAGACAGGCAAACAATGAAACAATCCTGCCCGTTGTTTCACTCATTCATGAGCTTTCAGTTGAGTGGCTCTTGTGTTAAGAGATAAGGGCTCTATCCCCGGAAAAGTGGCAGAGGTGAGGATTTTAGCCGCTCGTCATCAAAATTCTGCCTATAAGATGAGGTTTAGCATCCCACCAGTTACGAGAGCAGCCAGAATCATTACCCCGGCTGATTTCAACAAATACACCACTCCAAGCTCCCTGAGGAGAACAACAAAGGTAGCAATACACGGAAAGAACATAGCCAGAACTACACTGGCCACCACCAGTTGTTTGGCTGTTAATGCGAGAGGAGCCAGCATGCCCAAAGCCACATCTTTACGCAGAAAGCCAATGATCAGAGATGTTACCGCTTCTTTGGGAAGTCCCAGAAGCCCGGTGACTACCGGTGCCGTAAAACTGGCAATGGCATCAAATACACGCAGGGAATAAAGCATATTTATTACCACAATAGCACCCAGAATTATGGGGATAGCCTCTGCCAGGAAGCCATAGACCCTCATCCACAGCTTCTGCAGCACGATTCGCCATGGCGGCAGACGATAGGGTGGTATCTCAATCAAGAGCTCGGGGCTAAATCCTTTTACGGCATGGTTGAGTATAATCCCTAAAATAACCCAGACTACAAACAGGGTTCCGTACACAATAGCAACATACTGGCCTCCCCGCTCACCGACCAAGCCGAAAATCATCGCCTGTAAGGCAGCGCACGGAACTGCAATTGCTACCAGTGTTGAGGCGATAAACCTTTCTCTTTTGCTTTCCAGGATGCGGGTAGCCAAAACAGCCGGCACATTGCAACCGAGCCCCAGCAGAGTAGGAATGATCGCATATCCATGTAATCCGAGCCAGTGCATGACGGTATCCATCAAAACCGCCAGTCTTGGTAGGTATCCTACGTCCTCAAGCAGGCCAAGCACGAGGTAGAAGGATATAATATAAGGCAGGACCATGGCAAAGGGGACATAGAGTCCACTGGTGAGCAGTCCAAAGGACTCCACAAAGTTCACTTCGCCTCCGGCTACTGTACCCACCACGATATCGTGGAGGAAGCCACTACCACCCATAAGATTGCTGAGCCAGATTACTACCGGTGCCCACAGGTTGTTAAAGAGGGGATCAAGCACGTAGCCAATGAGGCTTTCGCCAATGAAACGGATTACCAGAAAGGCACAGATGAGAACAACCACAGCTATCATGCCCCCGGGGAGTGGCTTGACACTGGCATCCTGTAAACGCTCAAGCCACGTGTGATGGCGATGCTCAATATGCTGAACCTGGTCTATGATGCTGCCGATGGTAGCCCATCGCTCATCACGAGTGCGCACGGGAGCGTCCGGTGATGTGGCCTTTGGGATATGCTCCACCAGGTCCTTTATCCCCTCGCCACTTACGGCTACCGTAGGGATAACCGGTACCCCTAAGAATTCCCTTAATTTGTCCAAATCAATATCTATTCCACGATGCTTAGTGTCATCCCACAGATTCAGGGCCACAATTACTGGAGTGCCTTTCTCCAAGAGCTGCAAGGTCAAGTAAAGGCTCCTCTCCATATTGGTCGCATTAACCACATCTATGACTATATCTCCTGTGTCGAGCATCTGGAGGGCTATTTCCTCGGCTTCAGAGGTTGGTTCCAGGGTGTAGGTGCCAGGCACATCAATAACCTCAACCTTTTCTTCTCCCAGTTTCAGAAAGCCTTGAGTGTAGCTTATTGTCGTACCTGGATAATTGGAGGCGGTTGCATGCACTCCGGTGAGACGGGAGAAGAGCACACTCTTGCCCACATTGGGATTGCCTACCAGTAGTATTTTCCTCATCTTATTTGATCTAGCTGAATGATTATTTTATTAGCCATACCGTAGCCTATAGCAACCTGACCCCTATCTACCTCGATGGCTACTGGTCCTCGTGCAAACATAGAACTGATCTTGGTTATTCTCTTGCCCGGGATGATACCCAGAGCATTAAGACGGTCGACCATGCCGAATCCGCCTCGAATTTCAGCCACTTGACCGCTCTGCCCGGTTTGCATTCGAGTCAACGTAATGAGGTCTCTATGAGGCATAAATCATATTCCTTTCCTAGTTTCAGGTCACTCATCCTCACGCTGCATACAGATGTCATTGCATCATCTTTTTCTTTCCATATCCTTTATCTTGGCATCGTATTGGTGAGCAAACCGCTTCATTCTCTCCAGGCACTTGTCCCGTGGAGCTCCATGTTTCCTGTATTCAGTGAAGAGTTCTAACCAGTCATTTCCACCTCTGGGACAATTCTCGATAAATGCCATAAATTCCACAATGCTTTCAAGCGTAGCAGGGCTGACAGCATGTTCCATCTTGCAGGCATCTTTGTCCGCCTGGTCATGGTCTATCTTTAAGATATCGGTCAAAAATGTCTTGAGGATTTGATGTCGTTGATCTATTTCACTTCCAATATCAGAGCCCTTTCGGGTAAGCTCCAGGTATTCGTATTTTTCATGGTCAATCATGCCTCTCTCTCCGAGGGTTTTTAGCATGCTGGTAACCGTAGGCATCTTAACCCCAAGCCTTTTGGCAATATCCTTTACCCTGACAACCCTCTTTTCCTGGGAAAGATTATAGATAGCCTCCAGATAATCTTCCATGGTTGGTGTGAGTTTATCCGTGGAAATGCCGGCAGCCTGTTTGCTATTCATGGCCCCTACCTTTTTTAGGTTAAAAAAACTAAGTTTAGTACCTCTAAGTTTACAACCAAAAAAATAATTGTCAACATTTTTCTCTGTTTTTTCCTTGGGGACTGTCACGCGCTATTTTTGCGAGAGCTCGCCCTTGTTCTGCAACAGTCGCACAGGAGAGCCCTAGGCTCTATCCTGAATCTGGTTAAAGAGTCAAATAAGGGCTAGCAGTCGTTCATTAAACCCAGATTTTGCAGTAGGCATCGTAGCGAGGCACAAGAAACCTTAGCGAAACGAGCAGTTGGAGAGATTTTGG
>JADFWK010000143.1 GCA_015223015.1 Pseudomonadota bacterium | reverse complement strand
TGAGGAAATTGGCATTACCAGTTAGATAAATTGATTCTCATCATGTGGCTGAAAAAACAACTGGACCTCAACTTTTGAACGTTTCCAAATCGTTACTTGTTGCCGGATCAGCGTTTTTCGAATCTGCTCCTTGATAGCCAAAGAGATCTCTTTATCACCCAGATAACTGCCTTGGTGGCCCTGATTCATATCCGAGAGTGATCGCAACAGGGGTGTTATCAATCCGCCGAGCTATTACCCTACCATAAGAGAATAGATCAAAAGATAGCGCGAAGTTTGGGAGACAAGAATACGCTTTTTGGGCGGCAAGTCAATAAAATATTGACGTTGACTTGACAAACCATATTTGCTATTCAAGATTTCGTAATTGTTGATAATTCAAAGGAATTTGGTGTTATCTATATGATGCCTTATTGATGAGAGAGATTTACTATGGACTACAAAAAGACACTCAATCTTCCCAAGACCGATTTTCCCATGAAAGCAAATCTGGTTCAGAGGGAGCCTGAAATATCAAAAAGGTGGGAACAAGAGGATATCTATTCAGTGATTCGGAATAGCTCTCAAGGAAAACCTACCTATATCCTTCACGATGGACCTCCTTACGCCAATGGCCATATTCACATGGGGACTGCATTTAATAAGGTTCTCAAGGATATCGTTATTAAATCAAAACAGATGGATGGGTACGATGTTCCATATGTGCCTGGATGGGACTGTCACGGACTCCCCATAGAATGGCAGGTAGACCAGGAACTTGGGGACAAGAAACTACAGATGACCCAGTCAGAGGTCAGAAAGAGGTGCCGCCAGTTTGCTGAGCGTTTCATAAAGATCCAAAGGGATGAATTTAAGAGGCTTGGGGTTTTCGGCGAGTGGGATAACCCCTATTTGACCATGAACTACCCGTATGAGGCCACCATTGTCCGGGAGTTTGGTAAGTTTGCTCTGAATGGCAGCCTCATTAAAAGCAAGAAGCCCGTTTACTGGTGCAACTCCTGTAGCACCGCCCTTGCAGAGGCGGAGGTCGAATACGAAGATGATACCTCCCCCTCTATCTATGTAAGATTTCCAATGATATCTGATCTAACGGCTAATCATCCATCCCTTGCTGGCAAAGATATATATATGGCCATATGGACCACCACTCCTTGGACTATTCCGTCAAATTTAGCCGTGGCCCTGCACCCTGATCTGGTATATGTGGCTGCTGATACACCAACATACGGGGTCTTGATACTCGCTGAAGGCCTCTTAGAGGATTTCATGAAGGCAGTAGGCATTGAGGAGTATACTGTTCTCGATAGACTGAATGCCCGTGAGTTAGAGGGGCTCAAGGCCAGGCATCCCATCTACGACAGGGAGTCTCTGATTATCCTTGCCAATTACGTTACGCTGGATGTGGGTACGGGGTGCGTTCACACCGCACCAGGCCACGGGCAAGAGGACTACGAAAGCGGGTTGCAATACAACCTTGAAATATATTCGCCCCTCGATGATAAGGGGAGATTTACAGAAGATGTGGAATTCTTTGCCGGTCAGGAGGTCTTTGAGGCCAACAGACCGGTTGTTGAGAAGCTGGCCGAGTTGGGAGCATTGCTTAAAGAGGAACCACTCACCCATTCCTACCCTCACTGCTGGAGATGCAAAAATCCCGTAATATTTCGGGCTACAGAGCAGTGGTTTATCTCTATGGACAAGGTTGGGTTGCGAGAGAAATCTCTTAAGGCCATTAGGGGCGTAAAGTGGGTCCCCAGTTGGGGGGAGGAAAGGATCTATGGCCTCGTTGAGCATCGGCCCGATTGGTGTATCTCCAGGCAGCGCTCATGGGGTGTGCCAATAACTGTTTTTTACTGCCTCACGTGTGGTAACTATGTAATCACCCAGGAGATAGTGGATCATGTAGCGGGGCTTGTAGAGAAACATGGCACCGATGTCTGGTTTGACCTTTCTGCTCGCGAGCTTTTGCCAGAAGGCACTACCTGCCCTCACTGTCACGGGGACACATTCAGGAAAGAGACAGATATCCTGGATGTCTGGTTTGACTCTGGTGTGAGCTTTACTGTTCTTGAGCGAAGGAGCGATTACCTGACCTATCCTGCCGATATGTATTTGGAGGGAAGTGATCAGCACAGGGGCTGGTTCCACAGCTCTCTGTTATGTTCAGTGGGTACACGGGATAAGGCCCCCTTTAGGTCTGTGTTGACGCATGGGTTTGTGGTTGATGGAAACGGAAGGAAGATGTCTAAATCCAGAGGTAACGTCATTTCTCCAGAAGAGGTCATCAATCAACATGGTGCTGAGATATTACGGCTCTGGGTGGCCTCTGAGGACTATAGAGGCGATATACGGCTCTCCCAAGAGATCTTAGACAGGCTGACAGAGACGTACCGGAGGCTGAGGAATACCTTCAGGTACTTGCTGGGGAATCTCAGCGATTTTGATCCCTCGAAGGATAGTATACCGTATCAAGAGCTACTGGAACTTGACAGAT
This sequence comes from Pseudomonadota bacterium, assembly GCA_015223015.1. Classification (GTDB taxonomy): domain Bacteria; phylum Desulfobacterota; class DSM-4660; order Desulfatiglandales; family B25-G16; genus JADFWK01. The sequence continues at coordinate 6,407 of JADFWK010000143.1, read as the reverse complement.
GGGCCCTTGACAAGTTTCAGGAACTAACGGAAACAGTACTAAGATCCTACCAGGCTTTTGAGTATCATACCATATACCAGGCTATCTATAATTTCTGTGTGCTCACCCTGTCGTCTTTCTACCTGGATGTATTGAAAGACAGGCTCTATACCACTGCCGTTAATTCACGAGAGAGACGGTCCGCGCAGACCGTCATGAATGAGATCTTAGAGGGTCTCGTTAGGCTTGTGGCTCCTATTATTCCCTTTACCGCCGATGAGGTGTGGGGATATACGCCCACCAATCAAGATAAACCCGTCAGCGTTCATGTGGCTCAATTTGTGCCTGGTAGAGAGGATTACAAAGATGGGGCATTGATTGAGCGATGGGACCTACTGTTGAAGGTCAGAAAAGAGATCACCAAGGCACTGGAGTTGGCTCGAAAGGACAAGGTTATAGGCCACTCCCTGGATGCATCAGTAAGCTTAGCCCTGCCCCCAGATCTTCTCAAGGGACTACAGGACTACCGGGATGAATTAACGTCTATCTGCATTGTATCAAACCTTGAATTTGTCGATGGGGCAACACTTGAGGAAGGCTACGAGAGCGAGGAATATCCTGGCATGGTAATCAAGGTTGTGCCCTCATCTTTCACCAAATGCGAGCGGTGCTGGATTCATGATCCTACGGTAGGACACGATAAAGAGCACCCTTCCCTGTGCAAACGGTGTATGAAGGTTATCAACGCAGTAGAGTGAGAGCAGTAAGCATTGAAAAGAGATTATTTCCTATTTATCGTACCAGGTCTGATCGTAGTTCTCCTCGATCAGATTTCTAAGTGGTGGATAGCAGATTATTTAGAACCGCATCAGATCCTCTCTGTAATCCCTGGATTTTTTGATTTGGTCTTGGTTCACAACAAGGGTATGGCCTTTGGTATTTTTGGCCGAAGCGGGCCCGGGGCCGCTCTTTGCCTTTTACTAGGGGCAATACTTGCTGCCATCGTTGTAATATTTTTCTTTTTTTACTGGACAAAGAAGAATCAAAAATGGCTGACTGTGGGACTGGCCCTTATCCTTGGAGGGGCTGTGGGCAACCTTGTAGACAGGGTTCGGTTTGGGTATGTGATTGATTTCTTGGATTTCTCCGTAAAAGACTACCACTGGCCTGCATTTAACCTAGCCGACTCTGCGGTCACCATTGGCACACTCTGGCTTTTGCTTAATCTGATTCTAGGTAAGAGCTTCACTGAGACAAACCGCTAAACCCCTTCTTTACCCCAGGTTAAGACAATAAATGTTCATTGCCGATTCTTATCCGGGTAAGACCTGCTTCCCTTGCTGCCTCACGGCACTCCTCTGCTTGCTCCCTGGTGGTTCTTGGCAAATCCCCCATGAGAAAGTGGGGGTAAAACCCTAACAAGGTGTAAGGGATATCAGGGCTGCACCGAGAGATAAACGAGGCGATCTGGTATACCTCTTCCCTATCGATATATCCTGGCACAAGCAGGGTGCTGGCTACATTTCTCTGCGGACCCTGTGGCTCTAGTGAGAGAAACGAACGGGTGGTGAATGTTCAACAATTTCTTTCAGTCGTTTCGCATTTTTGACGGCATAGCCGCCATAATCGTTGTCAAAGTACAGGTAGACATCCTTGGCCCAGTCCCTGATTTTTTGGGCGACAGCCTGCAGTTCTTCCTCAGTATATTCAGAGCCATAAAGCTTCTTGGAACCGTGCAGCCTGACATAGATAAACCTAGCTGTATCCTCTTCAATATACGGGTACCGCCCAGCCGTATCAGCAACACACAGAGCGATGTTATGATCGCTCAGGATGTCTATTACACTTTCCTGTGCCCAGCTCGGATGTCTCACCTCTAGGGCATAGCGATGATTGTCTGGCAGGGTTTTGCAAAACCTGCTCAACACCGCTTCATCAAAAGACAGAGTTGGTGGTAGCTGGAAGAGGATTGGTCCGAGTTTTTCTTTTAGGCAATCAGCAGCACTGAAGAACCTCGCTATGGGTTCCTCAACATCCTTTATTCTCTTTATGTGGGTGATATACCTATTGGCCTTTACCGCCCACAAGAACCTATCAGGTGTTTTTTCTCTCCAGTTTTCAAACGTCTGGGGCTTGGGGAGTCGGTAAAACGAGGCGTTTAGCTCAACCGTACCAAAACGCTCGGCATAGAATTCTAACCACTTTGCTTTTGGGCGATCCTTAGGATAGAATACTTCCCTCCAATGATCGTAATTCCAGCCCGAGGTACCGATGTAAATCTGGGGTGACTGTTGTCCGTTGACCGTTGTCCTTTGCCTGTCACGCATCTTGTATATCCTTAGCTATTCGCCGTTTGATGTTTTTTGGTGTGGTATTTGTAACTCAATAAGTACTGGTAATAGCTATGGATTCCCGCCGCCGCGGGAATGACGATTGAGTTTAAGTATATGTCATTCCTGCGAAAGCAGGAATCCAGTGATTAGCCACAAATATAACTTACCTCAACTTATTGAGTTACTGGCATTTTGCCTATCGGAAGGGATAAACGGTGAACCCGTGCAATTTTCTGATGCATGGCGTTATATTATTGATAATCCTTGGATTTTTGAATGTTTTCCCTGAAACCTCTTTGAATGCTTGGCATCTTTGTGTATATATTCAAGATCTGTAAAGTAGTGTTTCGAGGCAACGAATTAATCTTAAGTATCTTACCATAAAAGGGAGCATGAGAGAACAAAAGGAAGAATATTGGGGCAAGTTTGCCCTCACTTACGATAACGATCAGGAATACATTGCTGGAAAGGCAATTCTACAAGCAATTACTACAAAATTACATGAGGAGCGTGATCTGGGAGAAGTGATAGAATTTGGATGTGGAGCAGGATATTTCACTAAAGTCATAGCTGGAAAAGCAAGACACGTTATTGCCACAGATCTTTCAGATCAGATGTTGGAAGTAGCAAGAGTTCAATTGCAAAAATTTCAAAATATCACTATCCAAAAGGCCAACTGTGAAGACACATCCTTTCCCTCGGAAAGGTTTGATACGGTATTTATTGCCAATTTGATACACGTAGTAGAGAATCCTATGAGGGTTTTACAAGAGAGTCATCAGATCTTAAAAGATAGGGGCTTATTGCTCGTGGTGGATTTCACGAGCTACGGTATGAACTGGTTTGAAAAAATGAAATTAGGTATTAGATATCTCAAGAAGTTGGCTATGCCACCACGACATAGCCGAAACAAATTATCTCCTGATGAACTTGTCTCCTTTGTAGAGAATATAGATTTTAAGGTAGAAGAAGTTCGACTTTTGGGAGATAAGACAAAGGCGGTCTATTTAAGGGGCAGAAAAGCATGAAAACAGCATATAACAGAGTGTATCTGGTTCACTGTGCTTAGCCAAGATCCAACCGCAGCTGGACCGCAAGACCGCTCGGGATGTTAGGTGGTTATGCAAACTAACGCACCTTTAACTATACAAGGCCAGGGAATTCCTTCTATCGTCCTTGATATCTCAGGGAAGCTTATGAAAAATGGCTACCAGGCATTTATTGTGGGAGGGGCAATAAGGGATTCTTTGCTTGGTTTTAAGGTCAAGGATTGGGATGTAGCTACTAATGCAATGCCAGAGAAGATCTATGATCTTTTCCCCGGTATGACGAGATTTCATTTAAAGCACGGAACCGTTACCCTGGTTTTTAGGGGGAAGAATTTCGAGGTAACGGCCTTTCGAGGCAAAGAGGGGTTTGGACACAGCATTGAGGAGGATCTTGCCCACCGGGATTTTACCTTTAATGCTCTAGCATATGACATCATCAACAGGAGGATCATCGACCCCTTTGGCGGGAAGAAAGACATGGCAAACAAGGTTGTCAGGGCAGTGCTGAACCCCCTTGAGCGTTTTCAAGAGGATCCGTTGAGGATGATGAGGGCTATACGGTTCTATTTAGAGCTTGAATATTCTATTGAGCCTGAAACCCTCATGGCCATGACCTCTATGGCATCCGCTATTGATACCGTGGCTCAAGAAAGGATACGGGATGAACTTCTGAGAATTGTGATGGTGAAAAAACCTTCAAAGGGCCTTAACCTTATGAGGAAAACAGGCCTCCTCAACAGGATCTTGCCAGAGCTCGTTGAAGGACACAGAAAACGACAAAACAATTACCACAGGTATACCATTTACCGGCACACCATGGAGGCCGTTGATTCTGTTGAGCCCGATCCTGTTTTGAGGCTTTCTGCCCTGTTTCACGATATTGCCAAGCCACGGGTAAGGGAAAAGATCAAAGAGAGGTGGAGATTCCTTGGTCATGCCACTGCGAGTGCAGAGCTCACCAAAGACATCATGATGAGGTTGCGATTTAGCAACGAGTGGACCGATCGAGTGACAAGCCTTGTTGCCCATCACATGTTTGACTATAAGCAGGACCTGAGTGACAGGACAATGAAGCGTTTTATCAAACGGATAGGTGTTGATAATATTGACAACCTTATCAAGCTCAGAAAGGCAGATGATCTGGCCCATGGATGGGGAAGGGGTTTTGAAAAAGATATCAACGCCTTTGAAGAGAGAATTTATGCTATCTTGAAGAAATCACCACCACTCGGCGTGTCGGGTCTCGCGGTCAATGGTCGTGATGTAATGGATGTGCTCGGTTTACAACCCGGCCCCAAGATCGGTAAGATCCTGAAACAACTCCTTGACGCAGTCATCGAAAAACCGGAATGTAATCAAAAGAATAAACTTATTCAAATCTTGGAAGAGATAAAGGAAAGATAGCCGGCGCTTCCTGCCGAATAGCAACTCAATGTCATCTCGCGGCCGTTAGGTGAAATTATTTTATTGGGAGTAGGAAATGAATTTCAATATGTCAAAGTGTCTGGAAGCTTTTTCTTTGGCGCTGGATTTTGCGGAAATGGACTATTTAAAAGTCACTATGCATCATTCTAGAAGAGTAGCCTATATATCACTAAATATTGGTAGAGCAATGAATTTTTCTGATGAAGAGATTAAAGACCTTTATGCTTTATCTCTACTGCATGATAATGGACTTACTTTAGCTGGATTAAAATTAAAGAAGCTTGACTTAATGGAATCGTTACCTGAGCATTGCATTGAAGGAGAGAAAAACCTTAAATTTATCCCATTGTATAAAAGAAGAGAAAACATAATTTTATATCATCATGAAAATTATGACGGTACAGGATTATTTAAAATTTCCAGAGAGGATATTCCCATATTTTCTCAAATTATTCACTTGGCGGATAGTATAGATGTTAATTTCAATTTACCACAACTTGAAAGTACTAAGAGAATAGAAGTTGAACAGTATGTTGTGAGAAATAAAAATGAATTCTTTGCGCCAGCCGTAGTTGATGCATTTCTATCTTTTTCCCATAAGGAAAGGTTCTGGGCAGATTTGTCTTTCTACAATGTAACAGAAGTGCTGAATAGGATTGCCCCACAAATTACCTATGAATATCTATGGGAAGAAATTATCCCAATTTCAGACACTTTTATGAAAATAATAGATAGTAAATCCAAGTTTACTTATAGACATTCAACAGGAATCACTGAAAAGATTGAAATTATGTCAGATTTTTATGGCTTTAATACAGAAAAGAAATTTAAACTACATATAGCGGCCAATCTTCATGATTTAGGAAAACTTTACATACCAAACTCCATTCTTGAAAAACCGGATAAGTTAGACACCTTTGAGTTTGATGAGATAAAGAAACATACATATTTTACGAGACTGGCGCTTGATAAAATACCTGGTTTTGAAGATATATCAGGTTGGGCAGCAAATCATCACGAAAAACTGAATGGAAGAGGATATCCAGAAAGCTTAACAGCGGAAGCACTCGATTTTGAATCAAGATTAATGGGGGTTATAGATATTTATCAGGCTTTAACGGAAGAAAGACCATACAGAAAAGGATTATCTCACAAGGAAACAATGAAGACAATACACAGCATGGCAAATGGAGATTTCATTGACAATCAAATCGCAAGAGATGTGGATAATGTAATTGGTGATGGAATAAAAGACAAAGATGGGTAGAGTTAGGACGGAGGAGAAGAAATTGAGTTTGCCTTCGGGGCGTAACGAAGAGGGTTTGCCTCTGGGGCTGCAAGTGGTTGGAGGGTGGCACGAGGATGAGGCTTTGCTGCATTGGGCAAAGGGACTTGAACAGGGGCTGCAATATGAACGATGAGACGCGAATCCAATTCAGGGTGGTGAGCGTGGAAGAGGGGTGAAGAAATCGATGTTTCAGGGAAAGCGGTTGAATAAGACTATATGTTTGTCTGATAAGGCCAGGAATGCGGCAAACAAAAGTCTTGGGTTTGGACAGGGAGGAGTTCATGAAAGGTAAACTTTTGAATGCCTTGGGCCTTCTGGTTGGTATAGCGGTGG
>JADFWK010000142.1 GCA_015223015.1 Pseudomonadota bacterium | reverse complement strand
GAGCCTATTATGAAAGTGGAAATCATTGTTCCCGAAGAGTTTGTTGGTGATGTGATCAATGATTTGAATACAAGAGGCGGCAGAATAGAGCGGATTACCACGAAAGGACCAGCTAAGATACTGGCCGCTATAGTTCCTCTTTCCAATATGTTTGGCTATTCAACAGCTCTTCGCTCTTCCTCCCAGGGTAGAGCCACCTTTACTATGCAGTTCTCTCATTATGATAAAGCCTGATTCACCGCAGAGACGCGGAGTACGCAGAGAGGAAAAATATTTCCCTTGCCATTGACCCCGGTTAAATAGCTTTTTGATTTAACTGGGCAAGGAGGTCGGCAAGGGAAAAGCTTCGCAGCACTTTGAGCAGTAAGATCATTCGAATGGTATAGTCCGAATGGTAAATGAATTAAAGGAGTAGCCCCCAGGGCAGAGTATTTTTAGTTTCCGCTGCCCTTGCCCCGTTAAATGCGAAGTCTATTAAACTGGGGTCAGCGGAAAGCAAAAAAATAACCCAATCTCAGCGTTCTTTGCGTCTCTGCGGTGAAAACCTTGGCCAAAACAATCCTCCACATTGATATGGATGCCTTTTTTGCAGCAATCGAGGTGCTGGATGATCCTTCTCTTGCTGGAAAACCCGTGATTGTTGGCGGCACTACCAAGAGGGGAGTGGTGTCTACAGCCAATTATGAAGCCAGAAGATTTGGCGTTCATTCTGCCATGCCAATATTTATGGCAAAAAGGAAATGCCCTCACGGGACTTTCCTTCCGGTAAGAAAGGAGAGATATGCAGAGATCTCGCGAAAGATTCTTGATATTCTAAAAGACTTCACACCGAGCATTGAGCAGGTTTCCATTGATGAGGCCTATCTTGATATTACGGGAACAGAGGAGCTTTTTGGCAGCCCGGAGCAAATAGTTCGGCGTATAAAAGACAGAATCCGCAAAGAGACCGGCCTGACGTGTTCCATAGGTGTTGCCCCTAACAAGGTTTTGGCAAAGATTGGATCGGACATGAATAAGCCGGATGGCTTGACGATAATCTTAGCAAATGATGTTGAGGAATTCCTCTCTCGATTGCCTGTAGAAAAAATCCCTGGTGTTGGAAAAAGGTCATTAGACAGGCTCCAGCGCTATGGAATCAAGATGGTCGGGGATTTAGGGAGATTCAGCGAGGAGCGCCTTTTAAAGGAATTCGGTAAGTTTGGCCACCGGCTGTATGAGATTGCAAAGGGTGCGGATGCCTCATATGTGGTTGCCCGTAGGGAGACCAAATCCATCAGTTCAGAAGAAACCTTACCGTCAGACACAGGTGATCTGAGCGTTCTAAGGAAGCGGGTGATGTCCCATGCCGATAGGGTTGCACAGAGATTGAGAAAAGAAGGGTTCAAAGGAGGCACAATAACCATCAAGATAACATTCAGTGATTTTTCCGCTATTACCAAAAGCCATACAGTTGCCGAGGCAACAGATAGCTCCAAGACGATAGCAGAGACCGCAGTAAAACTGCTCTTTGATCAACCTTTGAGAGCAAAAGTCAGGCTCATAGGGGTCGCAGTTTCCAACCTAGAAAAGAGTGCAGAGAATTCCCAGCTGGGGCTCTTTGAAGAAGAGCACAATAAGGTTAAGGAACGAAAGGTTGATCAGACTATGGATAAGATCAGAGAGAAATTTGGCACAAAGGTGATCACGAGGGGAGAAGACTGAACCCTCCCTATAACCTCAGTAGTGCGTCAAGAAGACTCATGCCGGTACCTTTCTTCTTTACCGCCAGCAAGGGAATCGTGGTGGTTTGGATGAGGTGTTCTGTGACGCTCCCTAGCAGGACTCCAGCGCCGGCCTTTCTTCCTCTGGCCCCAACGATGAGCAGATCTATGTCGTGTTCTTCTATTATTTCCTCAATACCCCTGTATTCCTTCTCCTCTAACTTGAATATAGGTGTTGCAGTAATGCCCTTAAGATCAACTTTTTTCATAAATTCCTGATAGTTTTTTTCTGCATGCCCTTTCATGATCTCAGCAAACTCCTCATAGCTCTTCCCCGTCTTGTAATAACCTATGGGGACCTCATAGACATGGAGACAATGGATCTCTGGTGTCCCAGAGGCCAAAGCAAGACCTACGGCCACCTCCATGGCGTCCATTGAGTTTTCTGAAAAATCCGTTGGGACCAGGATGTTTGTAAATTGAGGCCCTGTTCCCTCAGGAATGAATAGCAGAGAGCAGGGTGCTTTTCGGGCTAGTTTTTCAAACAGGGTTCCGCTCGCTGTAGGTTTGTGTCGTTTGCGCATCACGATAAGATCGATTTTTTCCTGTTTGGCGCGGCGCAGCAACTCGATCAATGGCGACCCCTCGGCAACTTCATACTCAAGCTGGGCGTCAGGATGGCCGTCGAAGTATTTTTTCACAAGTGCTTCCATTTCCTGCTGTGAATATTCATCAATCGGCGGGAATAGATCCGGGTACTGCTCGAGAAGGTCCTCTGGAATATCTACCTTGCTCACGACGTGGACAAAGGTAATCTTCTCGGATTTGGCCAACCGACTGATCATGGCTGCATACCGGATAGAGCTTCCGTCTTGGCTAGCAAAGGAAACACCTACCAAAAGGCGCTTGTATCGATACATATCTAACTCCTTTCTATGTCCCGATATATTTTCAGGCCTACCTCGTTATATGAGTTGTGTAAGCATAGGATAAAGTTGGTTGTGTGTCAATGGGAAAGCCAGGGGGAATGAGGTATAGAGCTCCCTTTCAAGGCGATCATATGAGGGATGCCGTTGACATCAGGGAGGCTCGTGTTATAGTAATAAAAAAGAAGAGACACTCATAGCCTCTGTCTTTGGTGACAAAAAATACCTTCGATCGTGCACAG
>JADFWK010000141.1 GCA_015223015.1 Pseudomonadota bacterium | reverse complement strand
TTAATATCAATCAGATACACTATCCGTCATACCCGCGAATGCGGGTATCCAGACGTTAAAAAGACTTTTTACGAATTTATCAAGTTTAAAGACAAAAAAGCTTTTATAAAATGACTCTAATTCATTGATTTTAGGCACTTTAGTTCACCCTGGCCCAGACCTGGCTTATAGGCATAATAGGGTGATCCAGACACGTAGGCCCCTATACGCTTAGGAGCCTGATCTGAGCATGTCACTCCAGGGCGGGCTTTAGTCACTCTAGGTCACTTAGCAGATGGCATAAATCGACTGCCACTAAAATCTATCTAATATCAATGGACTGAAGAAATACCGTGGAATTAAGTTCTGATCTTTCCCTGCTGATGAAGTCCAAGGAAAACCTTTGCGACCTTTGGATCAAACTGGGTACCCAGGTTCTCCTTTATAATCGTAACCGCAACAGCCTCTTGCAATCTTTGCCTATATGAGCGATCAGAGGTCAAGGCATCATAAACATCTGCCACCGCGAGAATCCTGGAAGGAAAGGGGATATTTTCGCCTTTGAGCCTATCAGGATATCCGTTCCCATCCCACCTCTCATGGTGGTGTCTTATTATCTTCTGCTCATCTGCCCAAATACCAAAATGCCCAATGATATTGCTTCCAATGATGGGGTGCTTCTTTATGACCTCATATTCTCTACGGGTAAGCCGGCCCGGCTTTAACAGAATGTTATCAGGAATGCCTATTTTTCCGATATCGTGCAGGTTACCGGAAACGGTTAACATCTCTATCTCTTCTTCCGGACAGCGGAGAGCCTTGGCAATTGACACAGCATAGTTTGTTACCCGTACTGAATGCTGCTTGGTATATGGATCTCTAACTTCAATGGTTTCCACACACGCATAAAGGGTAGAAAAAAGATTTTCGTAGATATTTTCATAGAGGGCCAGGTTTTCTATTGAGAACGACGCCTTTTCTGCCAGAAAATTTAAAAAAAACAGGTCCCTTTCTCCAAACCGACCCTTGCCGCCTTTGATAAGTGAAATCAGCATACCAAAAACTCTCGACCTGATCTTGAGAGGAATTACCATGATACTATCATTTTCATCATCTTGTTCTATAAGGTACGGAATTCCATCGTGTGCACCCTTCTTGACAATGGTTCTGTTTATATATTCAGCATCCATGGTGGCCGTATGCCTGTCTTTTACGAATGAGCTGATTATGGCAGGCTCCTTTATCCCGTGAGCAAATATACAGAAATGGGCCTCATCGCAATCGGTTACTTCGCCACAGAGATTTACCAAGGTAGTAAAGAGTTCTCTGCTCGTTGTTGTCTGGTCTAACTGCTGGAGCATGAAATTTATGGTCTCGACTTCCTTTATCTTTTCCTGGAGTTTTTGATTTACCCTCAGAAGTCTCCTATTTCGTTTAGCCTCCTCTTTCAGTATGATATTGTCCACAAACAGTGAGCGTTCCCTCATAACCCTTTCAATGGTCAGGGGGAGTTGGCTTACTTTGATTGGTTTGGTTAAGAAGTCTACCACTCCATTCTTTAAGGTCTTTATGGTGCTGTCTATGGTAGGGTATCCGGTCATAACCACTACCGGGATTGTATTATCATAACGGTGGATTCTCTTGGCCAGCTCCAGCCCGTCGAGCCTGGGCATGGAAAGGTCGGTAAAACAGCAGTCAATCTGTTCTCTCTTGATAATCTCAAGTGCTTCAAGGCCATCGGCGGCTGTTAAGACAGTGTAATTTTTGGCAAATTCCAGGTATTCCTTAAAAATATCCAGAATCGTCTCTTCATCATCCACCACGAGCACCTTCAACTGTTGCTTCATAGAGAACCCTGCGATAAGAAGTTTTTCTTTTTCAGCCCCTCGGGCTGATCGCGTTCAGGAGATGTTTCTTAAAGGTCCGAAATTCACCTTCAGTGAGCAACCCATTTTCCTTTAAAGAGGACAGGGCTTGCAATCTGTCAATGTAGTTGTTGGGAGGGTAATCGGGATTGAATAGATAATGGAGGCTCGGCACATTGGGTGAGAAAAAACTGATGTTCGCTATCTCTTTATCTTCAAGCTTTTTTTCCTTGAGTGCCATTAGTTCATGGTAAGCGTCCTGGAGTTTCTTGAGTAATTCCTTGTTTTCTCCGTTTAGCTTTATTTTATCTATGGCGTTATTAACTACAATTCTTATCTCTTCAAGGTTGCATGGTTTCCTGATATAGTCGTAGGCCCCTTCCTTTATGGCCATAATAGCTGTTTCTAGTGACGCATACCCAGTAATGATAACAACAATTACATCTGGGTTGACCTTCTTGGCATATTTCAATAGATCCAGTCCGCCAACCCGTGGCATTATCAAGTCAACAAGAATCAGGTCATAGGGATTCTTCTGTATCCGTTCAATGGCAGTTAGACCATCATAGCAGACATCAACCGATCTTTCACTGTCCTCTGAGATAAGATCTTTTAAGATGTCTGCTACAACCTTGTCATCATCAACGATAAGAATCTTTATGTGCAGACCATTCTTTTCTTTCATCTATGAAGACATAGCTCCCGGCACCAACCTTTTAGCCCCTTCCATCAAACAAAAGGCCGACCATTTCACCGAGCCTGGCAGCGAGATCTAATATCTTTGAGGGAGGAATCTCCCTTATGACCTCACCCGTAGACTGCTCCCGCACCGTTACCATAATCTCCCCAGAAGCCTCGTGAACGGTAAATTGCAGGTCCACATTTTGAATCATATCAAGATCTTTCTGAATGTCAGCTGCCGCCTGTGTCCTGCGCGATAGATCTGGCTCGCCTTGCGCCTTTGCATTTCTCACGCTCTCCTGGCGTGTTGGCGTTTCTGCGGGAAGCCTCGCCTGGGCCGGTGGAGCTAGGTTCTTTCCTGCTATAGTGACAGGTCCGACTAACATATCAAACACACCTCCCTTTCCTTATAATCGGTTGTTTTTACAAAAACTTTAGGCAAAACACGCTGCCCAGAAGTAGTTCTTATCGTATGGTATCTAAAAACCTCGGAGTAGATTTCATCCTGTCCCGGTAGCCCTTAGCAGCTTGCCTGACATCTTGGAGTTTAAGAAGTTCCCCTTTGATGTTCTCGCCTTCAGCTCTGACCACAACTATCAATTCTTGATCAATAAGATCCACTGTTTCCATAATGTTTTTCAAACTCCTCAGATAACCATCAATCATTCCCTTACATTTCTCAGAAATATCATGAAGCTTATCAGAGCTATTGCCCATGATCTTCTCCAGTGATGCGTCAATCTTCTGAATCTTAGTAATGCACGCCTGCCGTTCGGAAATAAAGGCCTCAGGGCTGCTCGGTTCTTTTTCCTTAAATGTTTCTTTGATCCGCTTTGTTGTTGATAAATATTGTTTAAAAAAGACCAGCTTCTTTTCTAAGAAGGAACAAATTTCCTTTCCTGCATCTTTATCTTTCATATCGTCATTCCCTTAGGCACTGATATAAGCTGAGGCCCGTCTCCTGTCTTCACCAAAACGTGTGTTTTCTGGTTCAATCTCGCTGTCCCCGTTATAAAGGATTTCCTCCCAGGCAGCCTTAAGTTCGGTGAGCATTCCGATAACCTCGTCAACGGCCCTCAGATCATTCTTTAGATCTACATGGATTATCCTCCGGAGCATATAGTTGTAAAGAGAATCCAGATTTTTGGCAATGGAGCCACCTTTTTCATAGTCAAGCGCACATAGTAGCTCATTGATGATATCTTGGGCCTTTGTAAGCGCCCTGGCCTTTCCCTCGTAATCTTTTTGGGCTATTTGCTGTTTTCCGATTTTAAGACTATCTATGGTCCCCTCGTAGCACATTAAAACCAGTCTCTTGGGGTCTGCTGTAAGCACCTTTGTTCTGCGATATGACTGAGTTCCATTACTATCCACTTTGAAATCCCCTTTTTTGTTTATCTATACCCCGTATTCATGATCTACCACCATCCCCAGCCGCCATATGAGGCATTTATCTGTCCAGTAAGCCATTGACTCTGGTTCTGTAGCTTACTCAGGACAAGCTCCATGGCTACAAACTTGTTGATCATCCTATCCATCTTTAGAACAAGGCGGGCCTCCATTTGTTCAATCTGAGTTTCAAGACTACTAATTCCGTTCTGGAGGGAGTCCTGCTTAAACCCGACATAGCCCTCAAGCGAATCGGTTATGTGAAAAAGCGCCCGGTCAAAGAGATCTGCTGTACCGAGGGTGAGTTTGATGTCCCCTATGTCTCCGGTGGAGGTCCCGGTATATTTGATGACCAGGCCATCCACATTGGCTTCGTCATCATCACCGGTAAGAATCTGTCCCGAACCTGTCGCTGCCTCACCATTGATGGTGCCAGCCACATTCTGGCCATTATCGACGGTCTGGTCACCACCCGTCCATAAAAGGTCGCCCGTTTCCGAAACGATAAAGCTGTGATCGCTCCCATAGCTGTCGTGAGTTAATTTCAGATGATCGCTCCCATCATTGGAGGCGATGATTGAAAGGGCAAATCTGCCTTCCTGGCCCCCTGCATTGGTAGTGAGGACTGAACCGAAAATATCTACCTGGTTCTGAGTCTGACTATAATCAAAGGTTATGGAAAGTTCACTGTTCCCCACGTACTTGTCAGTGATCACAATGTGACCTGAGGAGTCAATTGAAGCAGTAACCTGATTTCCATAAGCCACCTCTATGGCAGAAAGGAGGCCCTGAACCGTGTCGGTGGATACATCATCGATTCTATAGGAGCCTGAGATTGCTCTGCCGCTTCGAGAGGTTCCCTCAAATGCAATAATGTCCCCGTCTACCAATTGGCCGCCATCGATGTCTGCCCAATTGGTGGCGGAAGTGATGGGAGACCCACCTTCCTCGACGGGCTCACTGCCAACCAGAATGTCCGTGTAAACGGTGTCGAGCTCCGTATTGACGGCATTGATAATATCTGTAATGGTCATGTCGCTGGTCAGGGAAACGGTGGCAGTCTTATCTCCCTCGGTAATAGTGAGTGTTTCATCGCTTCCAAGGGTACCAGTCACGGCCGTATCGCTGGTGGTTGTGCTCTGGGTGCCTGCCTGGGTGATATTAACCGTATATTCCCCTGATTGTGTATCATAGGAATGGGAGATATATTCAAGGGTCCCCACACTGTTGGTTCCATTTGCTGAAAACAGGAGTTTTACGTCATTGAAATTGGTTTCGAGATATCCCTGAAGCGTGTCCGTATCTATACTCAGCTGACCCTCATTATCCAGGTTAATTCCCACCAACCCGAGTATGGAGTACTCAGATGAAACACCCCACACGGACTGAACCAGGATGGAGGTCAGATCTGATTTTACCGAAGAAAGGGTGCCGTCCCCAAAAAGAATGCCGCCGGTGCTTTCCGTGTCCGTGTCATAGGTCTGCTGCTGGCGAATGTAGGAAGCTACTGCATTATAGGCATCTACGAAGGTGCTGATCGTATCCATAATGGCATCGGTATCCCGATCGATATTCAAGGTAATTGTGGTATCTGCATCTGCCTTTAACAAGTTCAGGGTTACACCGGGGAGCACATTCTCCACTGCGTTGTCGGAACTGGTTATGGCAATCCCATCCACCTGGATGGTTGCATCCTGTCCTTGGACCACCTCCCGGTTCCGTACAACCCCAGCATCCTGGTTGGAGATCCCAAAATCGAGGGAGCCTTGTTCTGCTGGATTGTCTAGGACATCGGTCAGGGTTACGTTCAAAGAGGACCCTGCGCTCGTGGTGTTATCCACAATCAGTATTCTGCCGTCACCGGTGACTGAGGCTGTTACGTCTCCGTATTCGAGCTCTATCTTGTCCAAGAGATCCTGAACGGTGCTCGTAGTTTGAATATTGAGCTTCTTATTATTCACAGCTCCACCATCCGTATCGGTACCGGTAAGTATGATATCGTCCAGAATGTCCCAAAAAAAATACCCGTCGATATCAACCAGAAGGGTGCTGGCGCTGATGGGCTGGCCGTTGGTGGTCATTTCATTTGTGCCGGTTACGCCGAGAACATCTCCTACCCCACCCTTAATCAAACCCAAGGTCTGGAAGATGTTGTTTTGGTCTTGAAAGGGGTCGGTGTCGGCAATGCCGTCTATCTGAAGCCTGTAATAGGTTGTGTCGCCCACTGTCTCGGAGACGACCGAGGCGCTCAAACTGGTATTTTTTTTGGCATCATTGATGGCATCGCTAATATCATACAGGTTATCTGTGGAGAGATCGATATCTATGGCATTTGAGGTGCCATCGACCGCTTCTATCTTTAATTGATTAGTGCTCGCCTGTGGGTCACTCAGGCCAAGGAGATCCTTAATGGAGGTAGTGACACTGGTATAGCGATCGCTCTGGGCGCCCCCGGTAATGCTGTTCTTGACCTCATAGGTACCAGATGCCATCTCTGTAAAACCGAATGCTCCCAAGATATCGGTGTCAGTGGCGTTGAGGAGGGATATACCGTCTTCTCCCGTATCATCGCTGGTCAGGATCAACCGGTAGTTATTGGTCCCATAATTCACGATACTGGCTGTCACTCCGCTCGGATTGGTCCCCGAGTTGGCACTGTTGATCTTGTTCTTTACATCGGCAAGAGTGTCTGTTGCGCTGACGGCGATGACCCTTCCGTTGATAAGGATATCTCCTACATAAGAGCTTCCCAGGGCATCTGAAAAACTGGAGAAGGAATTGGAGGAAAGCTTTTGCGCCGTGGCCAATGCAGATACAACAATTGAGTACGAACCTTTTGAGGCGGAAGAGGAAGTGGAAACAGACAGGAGGTCCGAGGCCTTAACGGTGCTGCTGTCAGATGTCATAATGGAGGTGAAAACATCAAAGTCTCCGGGGTCCTTGAGCCCTTCAGCGGCTGTCTTGAGGGAAAGGAGTTTGGTGTTAAAGGATTGCCATTCAGAAAGTTTTGATTCATATTCCCTTTTTCTGCTCTCTATTAAATCAACGGGCCGACGCTCAATCTTCATCAATTCATCGATCATAGAGCGCCAATCAAAACCACTGGCAAGGCCGCTGATGAGGTTGGTGCTTAATCCCATGGTTGTCCCCCTTTAAACGAAACTTGGCTGTAACAGGTTCCGAATCTCCATATATCTATCGGAAAATATTTCCCAAAACTTGAGATTTTTCCTCTGCAATAATGGATGTAGCAAGATATTTGCCAATACGATTATTGATGCATTCGTAAAAAGTCGATTTTGTTCTATCCGTGAGCATTTTGGGTGCACTCGAAATGTTCAGGTAAAATGCTAAAACTCGGTATAAGTCCCTCAAACAGTTAGCATTTCTTAACGCTGAACATCTCAAGCGCTTTTCTCCCAAAGATGCTCAATCTCGTTCACAAAATACCTTTTATGAGTTCGTCATTATTACCAAAATAGAAACCCCGCTCCTGAAAAGAAGCGGGGTTTATGCACGTCCTTAATGAGTATCTGGCTCAACTATACATAACGAATGCTGAATTTCAGGATGTGTGTGATCATGCCTGCCTGTGTTGGAGCTACGGCAGACAAGCCGGACGCATCTTCACCCTGTTAGGGGACTCTGGTAGGGCGCGCTGCCATTCGAGGTTTCGTCCTGCCATACGTCTGGAGGGCTGGCTTACGAGCAAGGTCAACGAAAGACCTGTCTGCGTACAACGCACAGGCAGGAAGTTAACCCGACTCGGCTGAGCCTTTCGGCCCCGAGCTCAAGGCCGAGGGGCTCGTCGCAGGCTGAACCCCGCCTTGCATCAGTCGGGTAGGGGTGAGCTTTGAACCTTTGAACGCCTACTATATTTATTTAAAGGAATATCAATCTCAGAAACCTAGTAAAGGAGACCACGAGATCCACAGTTTACCGAAATGTAGCATTATCAAATTCTTGGGGCGATAAATCTATCTGCAAAACAGTCAACCAAAAATTCAGGGTCCGCTTGAACCACAACCCTCTTCTTGGTTTCTTAACAACCTGTTCTAAATCATCTTCTGAATAATTTTTATACAGCCACTCAACACCTTGCCAATCCCCATAATTCAGGACCTGAGTGATTATGAGATTTTTATGGCGGCCAAAATCGAGTTCAGATATATCATATGACCAGAGACATCTTAAGACGTAATCAGGTATTTTTTTATTATCTATCATTCTATCTGAGCTTTTCCCTTTTGTACGTTGTAACAACCTTAACTAGATATTCCTTTACTTCGCTCCAATCTAGGTGATCATTAAATACTCCAATCCTTGATCCAGGGGGGGCACCTTCTGCCTCTTCAAAATAAGTTAGTGCCTGCAAGGCAAGATATGGGTTAAAGATACCAGGATATTTTTCCTCAGAATAAGAAAAAATTCTTTCTAGCCCAAATCGCTGTATCAAATAATAGATATCAACAAAATCTCGCCTTTCTCCCCTTTGAATAATGGCAATGAGTTTCATGGCAGAGATATCTTCCAGAGATAAAAGAATTAGGTCCTTCATGTGAAAAAATGGTCTTATCACCTTGTAATCATAGTGGAAAAGACTCACTTGAATCCCTTCAACATCAACAACTAAGGTTCCTTGACTCATCTGAATAACAGAAACATTTTTAAAGAATTGCCGAAATTGTCTTAATAGTACATCCAACTCAAATTCAGCCTTGTCATAAAAATCGAAATCAATCGAGCTTCTATGGCCTATCTGCAAAGCGAGTGCCGTGCCTCCAGCAAGGTAAATCTCCCTTTCCTTCAAAAATCCGAGCCGAGGCAGAATCTCTCTCTGTTTCTTGCTCAGAATATCATAGTAAATCTCTGCTTCCATCATATAATCCAGATTTATTTTGATTATGTCTTTTTATCCAATTCCCGCTTCATTAACAACAAAAAACCCCGCTCCTGAAAAAAAGCGGGGTTTTTTTGACATTAGCTGCTTGCTTTGAGCTTACAGCTTAGAGCTAATTCATTAACCGAACAGCGCGAGTACTAGCTGAGGTGCCATGTTCGCCTGTGCGAGCATGGCTGTACCGGCCTGGAGCAGGATCTGGTTCTTTGTGAATTCGGTCATCTCTAACGCCATATCCACATCCCGGATTACCGATTCCGCCGCAGTTACATTTTCAATGGTAGCTGTGAGGTTCGCGGCAGCATAACCCAATCTATTTTGAATGGCACCTATTTCACCTCTTCGATCATTCAAGGTGCTTATGGCGTTGTTAATAGTGGTTAGGAAGCCCTGTGCTTCAACAGCATTATCAAGCTGATCCTTTGTGATATTCAGACCAGATGCCGCTGTGGTAACGTCGCCAAGACTGACACTAATCCGGTTATCGGCGCTACTCTCGGAACCTACCTGGAATGTAGCATTCCCTGTATCGGTGCCAATAATATCTGCGGCTCCCAAGGTGGAGGTAAGGTTTTCGTTAAACGTAACCGTTAACCCAAAGGCACTGAAAGTAACCTGCGATGTCTCACCGGCATCCGCTATTGCCACATCAGTTATTGTCCAAGACCCATCACCGGTGGTTACGGTTACATTAACCAGCCCAGCCCCACCAGTGCCTGCGGCATAGGTAAGGTTATAGGTCTCCTGGGCTATCATACCTTGTGCAGTCGTTACCCCGTCGCCTGTTGTTGCAGTTGACCCGCCCGAGACACCCACTCCAAAGGTTCCGTTAATCAGTTTTGTGCCGGCGTATTCAGTGACCTGGGCAATACGGTCAATCTCATCGATGAGGGCATTTCCTTCAGCATTGAGTTTGTCCAGGTTAGATCCGGCATTGGCCGAGGCAGCCTGGGTTGCCAACTCCTTCAATCGAACCAGCATAGCACTGACCTGATCAAAGGCACCCTCAGCAACCTGGAGAAGGGAGTTCGCTTCCGCCGTGTTCCTGCTTGCCACCTTGTAACTGGCTATATCTGCCCTAAACCCTGAAGATATGGCCATCCCAGCCGCATCATCGGCAGCCCGATTGATACGGAAACCAGATGAAAGTCTTTCAAGAGACTTGCTCAGTCCGGCATCCGAAACGAGCAAATGGCGATGTGCATTTAACGCTGCAATATTGTGTTGAATTCTAAGTCCCATGGTTTTATCCTCCTTGATCTTTTTTGTTTTCTCACTCTGAGCTTTGAGCTAGCAGCTAAAAACTCATTTGGCATCCTTGCCAACTGTTTCAGTTGAACTTTTTCGCGGGTGTTCACTGTTCACCCTGTTTGCTCTTCTATCCCCCCTTTCTTTGAATGAGATTTTATGAATCTGGGATCTCATCCAGAATTCACAATTCTTAGAATTACGTATCGGAAGAGAGAAGAAAAACTTTAAGATTTTCTTTGAAGGTTCTGGGAAGGTCAGAAAAGGGGGATCAAGGATATTGGAGTGTTTTAGGTTAACCGTATCCTATAGTGTAAAGCACTATTCAAGCTGGGGGTGTCTCATGGAAGGTCAGTATGGATTCAGCTCTTTTGCCTTTTGGTGGCAGATCACAGCCGCTTCTTCTGCGCCCATTTTTGTATAACAGTCTCCCATCAAGCAAAAATTTTCCCAATCCTGAGGGTTCAAGCGGATTGCTTTTTCTAGGTATTCAAGGCTAGCATTATAGTCACCATGTTGAAAACATATCCTTCCAATCCTCTTTATTGTCTGAATCGCCTCACCACCCAGATGCATTGCAACATTGAACGCCAAAGAAGCTAACGGTGCTCGTTTTTGTTCGAGCAGCACTTTCCCGATATCGATAAACAGGTTGCTCAGATCTAACAGGCTGTTGAGTGTTAGATTGCGGTTTAATCCAAGCAGGCTCATGAGCCGGTCGCATTCGGTAACAACCAGTTCAGGGCTTTCCAGGCGCACATAAACCATAGAGAGTATTAGATGAATATCCACAAGTGTAGAGTCTATTTGGGTCAAACGCTCAAATACTTGCCTTGCCTTCTGCAAATTATCCCTGTGGTAATAGACATGCCCTAAATTTGACAAAGCCTCTACTGAGTCTGGTGTTTCCTGCAACGCCTCCTCCAAATACCTCAAGGCACTATCTAAATCTCCAGACCTTTTGGCCAAAACCCCCAAATTAATCAGAGCACCTGAATGGCTCGGAT
>JADFWK010000016.1 GCA_015223015.1 Pseudomonadota bacterium | reverse complement strand
TTTCAAGATAGTACGATTACAACAAATTTGAGAATTGAGAGTATTCAGGCTTTTTACGAAACCGTCAATACTGGATAGAAGTAATTGTAGATGCAAAGTGGTTATCCTGGGAGAAGGCAAAATCAGAATATGATGAGTGCAGTGAACTGCTCGCCATCTTTTCATCTATCGGAAAGAAATAACTTTAGTCACTTTAGGCACTTGAAACTTTAGTCACTTTAGATCACTTATAAACCCTGGCCCAGTCCTGGCCTATAAGCTTAATAGTATAATTCGAGCACATACTGGCTAACGGACTTAGCAGGCTAATTCGAGCACATAGCGCCAGGGCGGGTTTGAGGCACTTTGTTCACTATTGGGGTTGAATCGCCATGGATAGTAATAGGAAGATTAGGGTTCTGGCCACTAAGCCGGGCCTTGATGGCCATGATAGGGGAATAAAAGTGATTGCCAGTGCCATGATGGATGCAGGAATGGAGGTAATCTACACCGGTTTACGGCAGAGCCCGGAACAGATAGTGGAGACAGCGATCCAAGAGGATGTAGATGTCATTGCCTTGAGTATCCTCTCAGGCGCTCATGACTTTCTCTTTCCGAGGATAATGGAGCTTTTAAAGGAAAGGGGGGTAGATGATGTTCTGGTTATTGGAGGTGGCATTATCCCTGAGGAGGATGTACCGGGTCTCAAGAAAATAGGTATAGCCGAGATCTTTGGCCCTGGGACCTATACCGATGATATCGTTACCTATATCAAAAACAATCTGAGTCGCTAAGCCAGGTCGTGTCCCATTCCTTTTTATAGCCCGCGCCTCCAAACGCTCACTTGGCAACCTTTTCTTTGAGATCGGTGCAGGATCTGTGCATATCATCTCAATCCGCTTTAGTGAAAGAACTTTTTGCGTATTGGAGAAAACCAAAAATCCGAGTTTGTCTTCGAATCGAATTTTCCTACAACATTGTCCAAAATTCAGATTTATGCGGTGAATATACAATCTCTGAACCTTTAAACCCTGAACCGTGAACGGTTACGATTTTTTCAACCACTATGGGAGGTTCTCATAAATGATTTTCGATGAACTTAACTTCGAGCAAAGGATTATTGTGGATAATGTAAAGAAGCTGGCAAAGGACCGGATTGCGCCTATCGCCGCTGAGATGGACCGGGAGGGTGTCTTTCGATGGGATATAGCCCGGCTCTTTGCGGAAATGGGCCTGCTGCAAATACTTCTACCTCCTGCTTACGGGGGACTTGACGAGGATAAAACGCTCATGTATTGCCTCTGCGTTGAGGAGATTGCAAAGGCATGTGCCTCTTCAGCTTTGCTCCTTATTATTCAGGCAGTAGGCATTTTTCCCATAATATCAGCAGGAAACCAGAGTCAAAAAGATCGCTTTTTCCCGCGCCTCGCAAAGGGCGATGAACTCGTAGGCTACCTCGTTACAGAACCATACGCAGGTTCTGATGTGGCGGGAATACAAGCGAAGGCGCAAAAGGAAAATGGTGATTATATTCTGAACGGGCACAAATGTTTCTCGACTAATGGGGGAGTGGCGTCTCTGTATACTGTTTTGGCAAAAACCGGGGGAAACAAATTCACATTTTTTGTGGTGGAAAGGGATCAGGACGGTGTGTCTGTCGGCAAAGAAGAGGATAAGCTTGGGTTCAGGGCCAGTAATACGACTGAGGTTATTCTGGAGGATGTAAAGGTTAGCCGAGATAACCGGCTGGGCAGGGAAGGGGAGGGATTTCGCATCGCAATGGAAGACTTCTATATGTCCAGACCCAGTATCGGAGCCTTGGCTTTGGGGATAGCAGAGACGGCGCTTGATCTCTCTTTCAAATACGCATGCGAGAGAAAGACATTCGGAAAGCCGATTGTCAGGCATCAGGCCATAAGCTTCATGCTGGCCGACGCGGCCATACAAATTGAAGCCGGCAGAGGTTTAATGATAGAGGCGGCTAAAGAGCACGATAGAAACAAATCGAATGTAAAATTGGCATCAATGGCTAAGTGCTTCTGCAGTGACATCGCCATGAAGATTACAACAGATGCTGTTCAAATCTTTGGTGGCTATGGCTATATGAAGGATTATCCGGTAGAAAGGCTGTTTCGGGATGCAAAGCTGACCCAGATTTTTGAAGGCACCAACCAGATTCAGAGGCTGGTTATTGCCAGGGAAATGCTAAAGGAGAAACGTTCGGGAGCTATGTGAGGAGCCTTAGAGATTTCAGAGACCATAAAAGGAAGGCTGCTATGAGTGGTTTTCCCTACCAATAATAGGTGATAAACGCAAATTAAAAACTACACCCATCCATAAGTGAGTGTGGTTTTTTATTTTTGAGTAAATTAACTCATTGAACCTGACAGTTTATTTCGATAATTTTATTGACAGATATGTAACTATGACGTAGTTATATTGTAGCTATGTAACCGTGAACAAAAAAGGAGGCAGAGGTGAGACTCAAAGACAAGGTGGCACTAGTAACCGGGAGCAGCAGGGGGGTTGGTAGAGCCATTGCATTGGCCTATGCAAGGGAAGGCGCCAGTGTCGTAGTCAATTACACAGCCAATCAGACTGCAGGTGAAGAGGTTGTTACAGCGATTAAAGAAATGGGGGAAAAGGCGGTTCTTGTTAAGGCTGACGTGTCTAAAGCGGCCGATGCTGAGGCATTGGTTCAAAAGGGTGTTGACGAGTTCGGCGGTATCGACATTCTGGTCAACAACGCAGGGCTGAGCCGGCCGGCGATGTTGTTGAAGATGACTGAGGACCAGTGGGATCAGGTAGTAGATA
The DNA here is from genome assembly GCA_015223015.1 of Pseudomonadota bacterium. Classification (GTDB taxonomy): domain Bacteria; phylum Desulfobacterota; class DSM-4660; order Desulfatiglandales; family B25-G16; genus JADFWK01. The sequence continues at coordinate 8,200 of JADFWK010000016.1, read as the reverse complement.
TTCATTTGAAGGGTGCCTTTCTCTGTACCCAATTTGCTGCAAGGCATATGAAGGAGCAAAACAAGGGGAAGATCATTAACGTAACTTCAGTAGCTGGGATTGTGGGCACTGTAGGTCAGATAAACTATAGTGCGGCCAAAGGGGGGCTGTTAAGCTTCACCAAGTCAGCAGCACGGGAGCTCGCACGGTACAATGTATGTGTAAATGTTATTTGCCTGGGTATTGTGGCCACCGATATGACCGAAAAGATACGGACCGATGAAAAACTGAAAGAGATATACATGAATAGGATATTGCTCAAACGTTTTGCTGAACCCGATGACATCTCTCCAGCATTTGTCTTTTTAAGCTCAGACGAAAGTGACTATATCACCGGTCAGCTCCTGTGTGTTGATGGTGGTTATGGGATGAGCTAGGAGGAAGAAGTACCTAAAGTGAGCTAAATTGACTAAAGTGAACTAAAGTTCCTGAAGTTAGAACAGCAATGAGTGACCAGTAGAGATAGTAAACACAATAAACCCATATAACAAGGAGGATAAAAATGGCAGAAATACCAGATAAGATTCAGACGTGGCAGATGGTTCAACCTACATCACGGGACAAAGAAACAGGAGCGGTAACCCCAGGCAAATTGGAAAAGACTGAGATACCGGTACCTGAACTAAAGCCAGGTGAAGTTTTGGTTGAAATAGCAGGATGCGGGGTTTGCCACACTGACCTGGGGTACTTTTATGATGGGGTGCCAACGGTTTCAAAACCTCCCTTAACTCTCGGTCATGAAATTGCAGGTACTGTGGTAGCTGGAGATGAAAGCTGGATCGGGAAAGAGGTGATTATCCCTGCAGTAATGCCCTGTCGTCAGTGTATGCTCTGCAAAACTGGAAGAGGGAATAGATGCCTTAACCAGAAAATGCCCGGTAACAGTCTTGGGCTGTATGGTGGTTTCTCGAGCCATATTCCAGTACCGAGCATAGATCTTTGCGAGGTGAAAGACAAGGGGGGGATTCCGCTATCACATCTGGCGGTGGTGGCTGATGCTGCAACCACGCCTTACCAGGCTGCTGTGAGGGCAGACCTGAATCCGGGAGATAATGTTGTTATCATAGGAATTACTGGTGGTGTGGGTCAGTATATGGGCCAGGTAGCAAAGGCCCTCGGTGCAAAAACCGTTATAGGCATTGCACGAAACCCGGAAAAGCTCAAGAGGGCCCTGTCCTATGGTGCTGATTTTGTAATCAGCTCTGCTGACAAAGAGGTCAGGGACGTTGTCAAAGAATTCAGGGGCCTATCAAAGGAAAAAGGTTGGCCGAATTATGGCTGGAAGATATTCGAGGTCACAGGGGCAAAGGCTGGTCAGGAAATTGCATTGAGCATGCTCGGGTTCACCGGGAAACTGCTTGTGCTTGGATTTGGGCTTGGCAAGACAGAATACGCAATTGGTCGTTTGATGGCCTTTGATGCCGAAATTATCGGAACCTGGGGCTGTCTGCCCGAATATTACCCTATCGTGCTTGATATGGTCTTGAACAAAAGCATTGATATAGAGCCATTCGTGGAAACGCGGCCAATGAGTACTATCGCGGAAACCTTTGATGAGGCTCACAAGGTGCCCCCTTTTAAACGGATCGTCTTGGAGCCCGATTTTTAATATTTTAGAAATAGATTTCATTCTTTTTGTGGCAGAAGGCAAATTTCCTTGCCACTAAGCCTGCCCTGGCGCGAGCTACTTGGCATATATTGTGTCTCTCTATAGTATCTATTTATGTTATATAATATAGCTAATCATTGCATGCCAGCCTGCCCTGGCGCGACGACAAAGGAACATTATCATGCTTTGTAAAGATTACGGTATCCATAGATATAAACCCACTCTTTCAAAGCCAGGCCTGGGCCAGGGGTCTGGGCCAGGGACACCAAGCCCCGAAGAAAGAATCGTAAATATATCCTTTGTGTATTTCTGTCTTTGTGGCAAATTTTTTGGTTCCGGCTTATCCGGGTTAGTAACATAAATTAACTTTAATCTTATTAAAGGGAGGAAGAATTATGGCATTAGATTGGTTGGTAAGGGACAACGAAGTAAAAGACCATCAGATTTATGGAAATGAACACTTTGGCACTGAGCCGCCGTGCACAGGGTATGAGAAAAAACCCCTGGTTAATCCCGATACCGGGGAAAAGGTTGATGGGTTATTTACGGCCTGGGTCACCCTTAATAACCCCGGTCAATTTAACTCATATACCACGCAAATGGTCAAGGGAGTGATTGCAGGGATGCATAAGGCATCCATGGAACGAGATGTAATGGCTATCATCTTTACGGGCGCCGGAGATAGAGCCTTTTGCACTGGAGGTAATACAAAGGAATATGCAGAGTATTATTCCAAGAGACCTCTGGAGTATGCGCAATATATGGACCTTTTCTCGGGGATGGTGGATGCTATTCTCAAGGCGCGCAAGCCGGTTATTTGCCGTTGTAACGGACTGAGGATTGCTGGGGGTCAGGAGATCGGCCAAGCATGTGATTTCACGGTGGCCGCCGATACCGGCGCCTTTGGACAGGCTGGAACCAGACATGGTTCGACCCCAACAGGAGGATCTACCGATTTTCTGCCCTGGAATCTGAGTATGGAGCAGGCCATGTGGCAGGCGACTGCTAATGAGATGTGGAGTGCCGCCAAGATGGAGCGGATGGGCCTGGTTACCAAAGCCATCCCGATTAAGAAAAACGATAAGGGTGAATGGGTTCGAGATCCCCGTGTGATCACCGATAAATATGTGGAAAATGGCGAGATTGTCTATGGTGAGTTCAAGACGGGAGCGGACTACAAAGCTGGCAATGAGCAAGTGAAAGCCCTCAAGACCGATTGGAGCCTTTTGGATGGATTTATTGATAGGATGGCGTGGACTCTCACCAATACCACCTTCATCTGCCTCATGAACACCATAGAGAGCATCAGAGGGAAAAAGAAGTATTTCTGGGATCTCAATAAGAGCAGTCAAATCTACTGGCTGGCTGCAAACATGAACGCAGAGGCGTTTATTGGGTTTAGTGCCTTCAATACCCAAAAGATAACAGGACAGAGGACCATAGACTTTATCAAGTATCGTAAGGCTCTGGCTGATGTTCAGGTCTTTGACGATGAAATGGCTGAGGCTGTCCTTGGAAAGCCCCAGAAATAAATAAGAAACAAGCCATAGCAATGTGAAAGAAAAAATCCAGAGGGAGACTTCTGGATTTTTTCTTTTATGATCAGTGGCAGCCTGACACGAGAGCGGTATTTGAATAGAGAGTTGATCGGGGCTTGAATTTCGAGTATAAGATAATAGGTTTCTACCTATAGTTGGGCAATTAGAAAGGGGTGGTCTGATCAGCCAAGTTAAGGGAACAGAATTTTCAAGAGAAAGGAGAAGATGATGAAGCATATTGGCGTGCAAATTGACGGAGGACTCGGCACCATAACATTACGGAGACCTCCTGTTAATGTCTTGAACATTGAGATGATGGATGAAATCAATGAAACACTGAGGGAGTGGGTAAAGAAAAAGGATCTCAAGGTAGTGCTATTTAATGCAGAGGGGAAGTGTTTTTCGGCAGGTGTTGACGTGGCGGAACATACGGGTGATCTGGCACCAAAGATGATCGACAGCTTCCATGGTATGTTCCGGTTGATGGATAGATTAGGTGCGGTGACCGTGGCCTCTGTGTATGGATCGTGCTTAGGTGGTGGATGTGAGGTGGCGATCTTTTGTGATCTGGTGATTGCAGACGACACAGCGAAATTCGGCCAGCCAGAGATCCAGGTAGGGGTACTGCCGCCCATTGCGGCCCAGATAATGCCGAGGATCATTGGAAGAAAGGCAGCTATGGATTTGATCCTCTCAGGGCGCATTATCTCTGCGCAGGAGGCTTTGGGGATGGGTCTCATAAATAAAACCGTTGCGAAAGGCGATTTATCTCAAGAAACTGGTAGCTTTGTAAGGCCCTATCTTCCTCTGAGTGCTGAGGTCATAAGGATTACCAAAAAAACGATCAAGGCTGGTCTGATGGACGATTTTGAACCGTCACTCAAGGCTATAGAAGATATCTATCTCAATGAATTGATGAAAACAACAGATGCTCAGGAAGGACTGAAGGCGTTCTTGGAAAAGAGGAGCCCTGAGTGGAAGAACTGTTGATTGAAGCCATTTTTTCTCTTAAAGATTTAGGAATTTATAAGGTAAGCTCACCCTAGATGTCTTCATAACCATTATCTGGTGCCAAGTAACAATTAACTGTGGCTTTTGGCCAGGGTCCAATTAAGCTATCACTTTTCAAAGGTGGCTGTGGATTAAACACACTACAAGAAAAAAGACGTGAATCCGGAAGGTGTACTCAGGGCATGAAGAGATTTTTGGTTGCGCTTGTTATCATTTTAGCTGTATTTGGCTGTACTGAGAGCAAGAGGCGGATACCAACAACCGGGTATGCAAAACCGGCTCTCGTGCTCCCAGCGACAACGAAACCGTATATAGTAAACGGGGTAGCATACTACCCTCTGCCCAGCGAAGAAGGGTTTGTCCAGGTAGGTATTGCTTCCTGGTATGGGAAGAAGTTTCATCAAAACAAGACCTCCAGCGGTGAGATCTACAATATGTATGCTATGACTGCTGCTCACAAAACGTTACCCTTTGGAACGTATGTAAAGGTGAAAAATCTATCGAATTCAAAAGAGCTAGTAGTCAAGATTAACGATCGGGGCCCTTTTGTTAAACAGAGGATTATTGACCTTTCTTATAGCGCTGCAAGAGAGATAGGATTGATTGGTCCTGGAACGGCACGGGTACATTTGATCGCCTTGTCACGGGAGGTTGGCAAGATCAAATCGGGTAATACCCAGAAAACGCTAGTGGAGGCAAAGGATTTTAACAGAGGAAAATTTACCGTACAGGTTGGCGCCTTTGAAAAGAGAGAAAATGCAGAACGTGTGGCAGGCCGGCTCAGGGTTATTTTTGATCACGTTACCATGACACCGTATGAACCATATCCCACAAGAACCCTTTATCGGGTCAGGGTTTCTCTCTCTGAAAATATGACTGAAGCAGGCAATATAGTCACGAGATTGGAATATCTTGGATTTTCGGAGACCTTTGTTGTGGCGCTTTAGGCCTTATGATTGATTTTTCTCCTGAGAACCCCAGAGGTTCTAAAAACAACAACTCTTCGCGCCTTTAGCCGGAGGTCTTCTTTGGTCTGAGGGTTTCTGCCCCGTCGAGCAGCCTTGTTTTTCACAACGAATTTTCCGAACCCACTGACGAGGAGATCTTCTCCTCTTTCTAAAGTTTGCTTTATGATTTCTAACAGATTCTCTACAACCCTTCTGGATTGGCCTTTACTAAGACCCACTTGATTGTAAACACCATCTGTAATCTTTTCTTTCGTTAATGTCATATACTGCCCCTCCTTCGGTTTCAGACTTATGATTTGTAACCATACTTTTCTTTTAACCTCTGACAGACAATGTCAGGCACGAGACCCTTGATGGCTCCCCCATAACTAGCTGCCTCCTTAATTATGGTAGAACTAGTATAGAGCCATTTGTAATCAGTCATCATGAAGATCGTTTGGATATTTCTTCTCAACTTTCTATTCATTAGGGACATCTGAAACTCATATTCAAAGTCTGAGAGGGCCCTCATTCCTCTCAAAATGACATTGGTCTCTTTGCGCTTCACGTAATCAACCAGCAAGCCATGAAAGGAGTCAACAAAGACCTTTTTATCGTTTTTGGTTGATTCTCTGATCAATTCCATCCTCTCTTCCAAAGTAAAAAGGGTATTTTTCATTGTATTAGCGGATACGGCGATGGTGACAGAGTCGAATATCGTCAGCGCCCTTCGCAGAATACTGAGATGGCCATTGGTTATAGGATCGAAGGAGCCTGGATAAATTGCCATATTCTTCACGTTACGATGCCCCCATGACTAGAGTAAAAACCTATTACCGTGGATCCGTAAGATCGGGTTTGTTGAAGTCGAAAATAAGGGATCTTACATGGTAAAGGATCGTTGGCGCTGGTTGATGATTCTGCCACTACCATGGCGTCATGCGTCAACAGAACGCTCTCAACGAGTTTGTTCATGGTAGGTTCAATATATCCCTTCCCGTAAGGAGGATCAATAAAGACCAGATCGAATTGACCGCATCCGAGATTTCTGATTCTACTCAAACCCTTAGGCAATTGCTCTCTAACAACCATGGAAAGCTCCTCAAGCCCACAGATGGTGAGGTTTTTCTTAATTATGGCAAGAGCCCGCCGTGAGTTATCTATGAACACGGCCCTTTTGGCCCCCCTGCTAAGGCATTCTATCCCCAGGCTCCCTGTGCCGGCAAAAAGGTCCAATACAGTAACACCAGTGAGTGTCTGGCCCAGAATGTTGAAGATAGAATTCCGTACCATATCTGCGGTAGGTCTGATATGAGGCCCCTTAATCTTTATCAGCCGGTGGCCCTTTACCATACCGCCTGTTACTCTCATGATTTGCTTTCTAAACTCTCCTCACTACTTTTTGATGAGGAAGCGATCAAAGGACTCGGCCTTTTTGCCTCTCCACGAAGGATATGATAAAGCTTTAGTGCAGGGCCAGAAAGAATATACACGGAAGAAAAAAGGAACAACATCAAAGCAGGCTTATAAGCCACAACAACAAAAACAAGGATAAACGCTACCAGGACATTAAAGGGCTTTTTCTTCAAAAGCTCAACCTCTTTGAAACTCAAATAGTCGATCGTGCTTACCATGAGGAATGATAAGAGGTAAATCGTGATTATGATCAAAATGTGTAGATTTTCATTCAGCCCTCCCAAGGAATTACTGAAAAGAACGGCGGTGGCAATCAAGATACCTGCTCCGGGTATTGGTAAGCCTTTGAAGTGCTGAGATTCGATGTTGCCTTTTTGAACATTGAATCGAGCAAGCCTCAAGGCACCGCAGATAATGTACAGAAATACGGCCAGCCAGCCAAATCTCCCAAATGGTTTTAAGGCCCACTCAAAAATCAGTAATCCAGGTGCCACACCGAAAGCAACCAGATCAGCCAGAGAGTCATACTCGATACCAAATTGACTCGTTGTATTAGTAAAGCGGGCAATTTTCCCATCCAATCCATCGAGTATGAAAGAGATAAGGATGGCAATTGCTGCAGCGTCATATCGTGCCTGCGTAGCAGCGATTATGGCATAAAATCCTCCAAAGAGGCTGCAGGAGGTAAACAGATTAGGGAGGATGTAGATTCCCTTTTTATTTCTTTTTTTTGATCTGTTTTTCGTTTTCACTCTAACGAAGGTACCCTATAATTGTCTGACCGGCTTTGACTTTTTCCCCTTTCCGAACGGTGATTGTGCTATCAGGCGGAAGATACACCTCGAGTCGTGAGCCGAACCTAATGAGACCAAATCTCTGGCCAGTTTTTACATAATCTCCCGCTTTCACCCAACACACGATCCTGCGGGCAATGAGACCAGCGACCTGAACGAGTACAATCTTTTCCCTGTTGTCTGTTTCTAACAGTACCATATTATTCTCGTTATAGGCAGAGGCCTTATCCAAATTGGCCGGAAAGAATTTGCCGGGATGATAGATTAGTTGGCTAATCCTCCCTCCAACAGGGATCCGGTTAATATGGGCATTAAAGAGCGACATGAAGATGCTTAACTTTATCGCGGTACCATTAAAACGATTGTCTCCGCTAGTAAGTTTCTCTATTGCTATTATCTTGCCATCTGCCGGCGTGAAAACTGCCTTTTCGCTATTCACCAGGTTTCTCTGTGGGTCGCGGAAAAAAAAGATGGTGAAAAAGGTTAGCACAGCAAAAGGAATGGCCAGGACCAGCAGATCTAGGATGAGAAAGACACAAGTCAATCCTATTCCAATAAGTATGAAAGGAATTCCCTCCCGGGCAATCGGTAGTTTATTGTCTATCCTTTTTGCTTCCAATATAAGTCCCTGGAAAATTTGATCTTATTTCTCACTAGCGTTTAATACAAATTTAGGTATTTGTCAATATGACATATGCAGGGTAACGTCAAAGTCCAGGGTATGGGTGTCTTTTTTTTGGATTATGCCCCACATAGTTTGAATGAGTGGGCCCGCCCGCCTCGCCTTGCTTGCATGGCGGGCAGGCGTTTCAAAATGGTTTATATAGATGGAGCCTATGATTCTAA
>JADFWK010000140.1 GCA_015223015.1 Pseudomonadota bacterium | reverse complement strand
GTATATCTGATTGATATTAATTGCTTTATTGTCATTCCCGCGTAGAGCCTGCCCCCGCAAAGGCGTGGGGCGGGAATCCAGAAAAATGGGAAAATACGACTTTTTACGAGTCCATCAATATTGGTTAGAAGTAATTGTGGATATGGAGTGGTTATGCTGGGACAAAGTGAAACTTGAATATGATCAGTGGGATTCCTTGCTATCTTTACATCTGTTGGAAATAAATAAATGCTGAAAAATCGTTTTAACTTCTTAACTCTCTTTATCTTTTTAGACATTAGGCATTTTAGGCACTTTAGTTCACTTTAGACACTTTAGCTCACTTTAAACTTAGGGGAATACCATGAATGATTGGGAACCGAAGATCACAGCCTTTCTGTGTAGTTGGTGTAGTTATGCTGCCGCTGACTTAGCTGGAATAAATCGAATGCAGTACCCTCCAAACATAAGGTCCATTAGGGTCCCGTGCTCTGCAAGGGTAAGTCCTAAATTCATATTATCGGCCCTAATGCATGGCTCTGATGGTGTATGGGTTTCAGGGTGACACCCAGGGGAGTGTCATTACCTGGAAGGTAATTATTACGCCAGACGAAAATTTGCACTTCTAAAAAACCTGCTTGAACATTTAGGGATAGAACCGGAAAGGGTTCAGTTCTCATGGATATCATCCTCAGAGGGGGGAAAGTTCGCAGAGGTAGCAACAGAGGTAATTGAAAAGGTACGTGAAGTTGGCCCTGCAAAAAGGCTTGTTAAAGAGAGGGCCGAGGTGGCTTGATAATGAGATATACCGACAAAATAAGGGAAATAGCCAAAAAGATCCTTACTGATAAGACTGTCGATTTGATTATTGGCTTTAAGAGGGGCACACTCCCCATGATGACAGAACCTGTCACAGTACGGGATGCAGAAAAAACTGACCAGCTATACTGGGATAGCTTCTGCAACATGAACCTCGCTAACTATCTTCCAAAACGAGAAGAGAAAATCGGCATAATCGCTAAGGGTTGCGATTCACGGAACATCGCTGTACACATTGTGGAAAACCAGATCAAAAGGGAACAGCTCTATATAATCGGAGTCCCTTGTGAGGGAATGGTTGATCGGAGAAAGATCATCTCCCTTTTGGGCGATAAGGAGGCAAAAGAGGTTATTGAATCTGACGGGGAAATCATAGTCAAAGGAGAGGGTTTTGAGCATGCATTGAAGAGGAACGACTATTTGCAAGATAACTGCATGCGCTGTATGCACAGGAACCCGGTCATCCATGATGCCCTGGTAGGAGATTTAGTTGAAGAGAGAAAGGAGCCTGACCCTTATGATGACGTAAAAGACATAGAGGGGATGGGATCAGAGGAAAAGTGGGGATTCTTTTCAGATCTTATTAAAGACTGCACGCGCTGCTACGCATGCAGAAATGCCTGTCCTCTGTGTTACTGCCCTACCTGTTTTGTGGATGAGTCCGATCCGCAGTGGGTAGGAAAAAGCATTGATCCCACTGACACCATTACCTTTCATATCCTGAGGGCATACCACTGCGCAGGCCGCTGTACGGACTGTGGCGCATGCGAACAGGCCTGTCCGGTCGATATAAAGGTCAGGTCCTTTACAAGAAAGCTAAATAAGGATGTTCTTGATCTCTATGGCTCTGAGGCAGGATTGAGCATCGAAGAAAGGCCACCCCTTGATACCTATAGACCTGACGATTATGATGCATTTATCAGATAGGAAAACTATGGATTTTCGACTGAGGTCCTAATGAGCGACAAAGTAATCAAAAAAGAAGAATTACCGAATGTCTTAAAGACATTGAAAGAGACTCACGAGGTCTTTGTTCCCGTTAAGGAAAAAGACTTTTATCGGTTTAAGGTCTTAGAGGATGAGAATAAGGTAGACCTCAATTTCACCAATACACGCCTTTCACCAAAATCATTACTCTTTCCGCAATCAGAGAGGATGTTTGAGTACACCCTCGATGAGGCAGACGAAGATGCATATGTCATGAAGGAACCCCCAAAAGACTATGCACCCACGGTAGTAGTAGGCATGAGGCCGTGTGATGCTAAGGCCTTGCGATTGGTAGATGTTAACTTTGTTAACCCCGAATTCAAAGACCCTTGGTGGGCCAGGCGCCTGGAGTCTTTGACACTCATCGGTCTTGGATGCAAGGAACCCTGTAGCACCTGCTTTTGCACATCAGTTAATTGCGGGCCCTTCAATGAAGAAGGCCTCGATGTGCTTCTCTTTGATCTGGGTAAAAACTACATGGCCAGGGCAATCACAGAAAAAGGTGCTCAACTCTTGAAATTGGCGGGGGTGAGTGAGGATGCAACCAGCGATCTAAACAAACAGGCTGAGGAATCAAAGGCAAAGGCTGAGAAGCAGATAAGCAGCCATGTACCCACCGACAAGCTCAAGGAAAAAAAGGCTATCGATCTCTTCGATGCCTCTTTCTGGGATGAGGTTGCATTTGCCTGTCTGAATTGTGGGACATGTACCTATTTATGCCCTACGTGCTGGTGTTTTGACATACAAGATGAAGTTAATAAAAAGAAAGGGGACAGGATCAGGAACTGGGATAGCTGCATGTTCCCGCTTTTTACCCTTCATGCCTCCGGGCATAACCCAAGAAGTGAAAAGGTGCAGAGAGTCAGGCAGCGATTCATGCATAAATTGAAATACTATCTCGATAAGTATGATAACGGGGTTGCCTGTGTTGGCTGTGGAAGGTGTGTTAAATACTGCCCGGTAAATATTGATATCCGAGAAGTCTTTAAACTCATGAATGAGTTATGACTAAGAAGTGTCTAAAGTGTCTAAAGTTTAACCCGCCGTAAGTCTGGCGGGTAAAAGTGAGCTAAAGTTAGGGAACGTTAAAGAAAGCCATTTAATCTGATATATTTGCTTCATCTACCTCTAAGTCCGCTGTGAGCATGGTTGGATTGGCTAAGTAAATTAAACAAATCGCAAGGGTTCATCTTCAACCAATAAAACAAAGAAAGCATTCTATAACTTTAGGCACTCTCATGTAACCAATAAGGAGGTTTAATTGCCAGATAATCCATATCTCCCTTACCCGGTTAGGATTCAGCAGATCATTACTGAAACCGAGGACAGGAATCTAAAGACCTTTAAGTTCGTGTTCCTCAACAAGGATGACGAGGAACAGTTTGAGTATATCCCTGGACAATTCTGTGAACTCTCTATAGCAGGCAAGGGTGAGATACCCATTGGTATCGCATCGTCTCCCACAGAAAAGGGATTTCTCCTTTTCACGGTCAATAAGGCCGGCGTAGTAACCAAATACCTGCACAACATGAATGAGGGAGATATAATCGGTATCAGGGGGCCCTTAGGTAACTGGTTTCCCTGGAAAGAGATGGAGGGGAAGAATGTGTTGGTAATCGGTGGTGGATTTGCATTCACTACCTTGAGATCGAGTATCGTTTACATGCTTCATCCAGAGAACAGAAACAGATTTAAGGATATCACCCTCGTTTATGGGGCACGGTCTCCCGGCCTGCTGCTCTACAGGGAGGAACTTGCTGAATGGGAGAAGAGGGATGACATACATGTTCATATCACTGTTGATGCCACCGATGATCCAGACTGGCCCTATAATGTCGGTTTTGTGCCTGCTGTCACAGAGCAAAAGATCAAAACCAGTGAGAATTCTTATGCCCTGGTCTGTGGCCCGCCTATTATGATCAAATTCACGCAACCAGTGCTTGAGAACGTTGGGTTTACACCTGAGCAGATCATTATGTCGTTGGAGATGAGAATGAAATGTGGAATTGGCATCTGTGGCAGGTGTAACATCGGCGATCAGTATGTTTGCAAGGATGGGCCTGTGTTTTCCTTGGCCCAGCTTAATGAATTGCCAAAGGAATATTGATAGTATCAGTGCCTAAAGC
>JADFWK010000015.1 GCA_015223015.1 Pseudomonadota bacterium | reverse complement strand
TGAAAGACAACCTCAAGGACATCTGGAAAGAGGATTTGATACAGAGCTTCCCAAAGACTTGACATTGGCGTAGATTTTTTGTACCTTGGGGGTGAGATGAGAGTACAAGCCAATGAAACCAGCAATTAAAGGCTCGGAGCGGTGGATTCTGTCTTCCTCATTCGAGGGGGCTTGTGCTCCATCTCAGCCGTTCCGAGTCTTACTTTTTTCTCGGCAGGAGATAAATGGCTTCCCCCCAGACAGAGGATGGTTGCGTAAGAATTGCCAATGAACTTTGGGATGCGATTGTCAATATCCGCATACCAGGTGAGGCGAGGCAGGTCTTAGATGCAATTATCAGGAAGACTTACGGATGGAATAAAACAGAGGACAATATCTCCCTGGGTCAATTCAGTAAGATGACAGGCCAAACGAGAATCCACGTTCTCCGCTCCAGGGAAAAGCTCCTGAAAATGAACATTATTGCCGTTACCCATAAAGGTAACACTTCCGTCCCAAGTTACAGATTAAACAAGGATTACGAGACATGGAGGGTGTTACCCAAAAAGGGAACTACTACCCATAAAGGTAACAGGGTGTTACCAATAAAGGTAATTGGGGTGTTACCAATAAAGGTACCCACAAAAGACAAAGAGACAAAAGACACTATACAAAAGACAAAGAAACGTCCGGTAAATATTTCAGAAATCGACAAGCGACTCGTTCAGCTTCTAATAGACAAGATGCTGGAGAATAACCTTGATTCTCACACAATCGCCAACCTCACAGAAAAAAGGCAGCACGATTGGATGACCGCCTGCCGCCTAATGAGGGAGAAAGACAACCGGACACCCGAGCAAATAGAAGCCCTGATTAAGTTTTCGCAGAATGATAATTTTTGGAAGGGTAACATCCTATCCTTCCCTAAGCTCAGAGAAAAACAAGATCAGCTTATCATGGCATATCAAAGAACTGCCCCAAGTCAAACTGGCCTCGCTAAGTGGTATCGTATACAGGAGGAAAAATATGGAAAAAAAGAATGACTTTAAAGAATTCACAGAGCTGATGGTTTCGTTGTCGATTGCAACAGGCAAAGATGTCTCTGTTGAAAGGGCAGAGATGTATTTCAAATTCCTCCAAGACTTTGAGATTGATGTATTAGAAAAAACCTTTCATCACCTCATAAAAACAGAGAAGTTCCCCACCTTCCCAACGATAGGGAAGATCCGATCCCTCATTGAGGGCGAAGAAGGCGAGATGATAGACTATGAGGCAAACGCGGCCTGGTCAGAAGCCTGTAAGCTCGCCTGGGAGCATGGGGAAACCGGAAGGCCCACGGGGGATTATCTTTTAGACGAGGCGATCAGGGTTGCCTTTGGTGGTTGGAAGTATTTCGGGGAAACTGATCCTCAATTCGAGGGGGGAGACAGGAAGCACTTCATCAATTGCTACAAGGGCGTAGCGAAAAGAGAGAAGTATGAATTATTAAAACCGGCTAACATCAGGAAGCAGCTCATGGAGAACAGAAAAAAGATGGACACCATGAAGCCCGACGATGCGCCGTATTAAGGAGAGAACCATGAGCAACCTTACCGAGCCGACCTACAAGCATTATTCGATTCATGCGTTGGGGTATCTGCAATACCTCCAGAGGTTTCCGGATTATGATCAGGAGCCGTTTATGAAGCGGCTGCGGAGGTGCAGGCCGCGGACGATCGGCACCTTCAACTGGTGTGGTGATCCCAGCCCCGGCAACGCCTACCATTTCAAGCACGTTCCATGGAAGATGGTCAAGGCAGACGGTAGGCTCAAGGCAGACTTCGACCAATGGAACCCGCTCTGGGAGGATAAGCTCATTGAGCTAAATCAGGCATGCAAGGCATGGGATATGCACGACAATCAGATCCTTTTCATGGACCGCTACAACTACCACCTATTCAAGCCCGAGTGGAACGTCCAGGGCATAAACGGCTTCTTCTCCCCCGAGGCTCGGGAAGTACAAAAGAAGTATGCCGTGCATTGTATGGAGCTGGCTCGGGAAGGCAGGGGCTACTCGAAATATAAGCCTTACCTTACCCTCTGCAACGAGCCGGGGTCTCGGCGGGTGGATGTTCACAGAATGGGCCATGTGTGGGCTGAATGGCATCGGGATATATACGATGCTGTTATCCCCTACACGGAGAGGCAGCGGATCACGGTCAACTCCTCCGACTTCTGCGAGTACGCTCACGCCGACCTGATTGAACCCGGGCGCTGTGCTTATTGGGACCACCCGACAGAGCCCTGCACCCACATCTTCGGGAGAGAGGGGCAGAAGCGCGACATCCTGATCGAGGGGCATGGAGTCAGTAAGCTCCAGAGCTTTATCGAGAAGGGGTTTGCCGGGATCGGAGCGTGGCCTGCTCATGTATGGAGCGAGGACGGAGCCTGGGAAAACATTGCCAACAAGCGAGAACTGTTCAAGGCCCTCGACTTCTGCATCCGCACCTACCTCAACATGGGCAAGGAGTTCTACTTCATCGGCTGGATGTTCAACGTGGAGGTTGACGGCAAAGAGGACTATGCGGACTTGAGTCGTATCCGGTGGGGCCGCTTGAAGCAGTTTGACCGGGTGATGCGGAGGATGGGGTGATGCGTAAATTCACAGACGCCGAATTAGGGTTAGCCCCGAAGGTTGCGGAGGTGATGGGGCATGAACCACGACTTGAGGGTTTGCCAAAGGATATGCTTTCGGCCTTTATTCGGGGATATTTGTCAGAACACGATTGCCTGGAGTGGCTACGGGAGAAAGGATGGCTGATTGAGCATATCCACAATCTATCAGGGAGCGGGTCATGGTATGTGAGAGTGGGGAAGGAAATGGCCTTACCGTCTGACATATTCCCCAAATTTTCCAAGATAGCCCCGGAACTCTTAGAGGCCCTCTACCGTTGCATAGTCGAAATCGGGAAGGGAGGTGACGATGCCTAACCGAGTAAGCCCGTGCTGTGGGAATTGCGTGTATTGGAGGCATGAAATACTTACGATGGGGTTTTGTATAGAAGACAGGTAT
>JADFWK010000139.1 GCA_015223015.1 Pseudomonadota bacterium | reverse complement strand
TATATAGATGGAGCCTATGATTCTAAGGCTTATGGCTCAATAAACCATTTTGAATCGACCCAGTAAGGGGCCATGTTATAGGGGCATAACCAAAAAAAGACACCCATGCCCTGGACTTTGACGTTACCTTGGAGTGTCGTAATAAAATATTGACACCCAAAATTCTATCTGCTATTTGCTACTGTAAAGGGGCTGTAGCTCAGATGGGAGAGCGCATGACTGGCAGTCATGAGGTCAGGGGTTCGATCCCCCTCAGCTCCACCACCAAGATTGTCTCTTCTGTAGGGTAATTCGTATCCTCTATACCGCACTGATAAACCACTCTGGCGCTGCCCTTACCACTGCCTTAACTATATCTCGATCGTGTTCACTGAAGGCCTCCCTGTCGATCATAGCCTCGATTGTCTTCTCAAGCACGACCATCTTGCTGCCGGTGTGGATGATGGCTGGGTAGTACTCATTAGTGAAGAAATGCTTAAGCCTGAATCGATCAGTCTCATTATTGATCATGTCCTTGACCTGTTTCTCGATCTGGGCCTTTTCAAGGTTGCGCAAGTCGGATTTCGGCGATCGGATCTTCTTGGCAGTGGCTTCAAAGCCCTCAACGCATTTGAAGCTGAGCTGCCAGTGCTCGATATTCCCCAGGCAGTTGATCATGAGTGTGTTGGTTGTTATGAGAACTTGCTCGTGGTCGATCTTGACTCCCTCAAGCTGGGGTAGAAAATAGTTGTCCGAAATGGCGCAGAAGGCACTCACTCCACCGGCAAACGGGTTCTCCATGAGATCGTTGACTGTGAAAAAAGGCTTCTGCTCGAACCTGGCATCCTGAAGGAGTATGAGTTCTTCCTCTGTGTAGTGGAATCGTTCGTTCCATAGCTCCTCTGGTGAAAGGTCCTTTCTGGTGAGCGAGCTCTGGCTGGTAAGCATACCCAAGCTTTGACCTCCCCGCCAAACCAAGGGAAGAGCACCAACTGTCCACTCAGCGCTTCCCCCAATCTCCCCGATCATGCTATGGAGACCGCGACCGTCCGGAAAGCGCAGTCCATCGAGCCCCAAGACCAGAGCAGGGAAGAGGTCTCCGTCTTTGTCAAAGGGAGTAGCCACACCGATGCCGTTGAGCTGGTCCATGGCGGGATGATGGCGCGGCCGGTCAAGAAAGAAGGCGGTCATTTCTGAGAAGTCCTTTATGCCACACGCATCTGCGATGATCCGAGCCTCCTCTTTTAGGTCAGTGTCCCGAGGGTTAAACTCGGGGAAGGGAGCAGCAGTCATCCAACGCTCAACATAGATGTCGGGCAGGTGCCTTTTGAAATTGGATTCGGTAATAAATAGGGCAGTAAGTGAACTGTGAAGGCCCTCAACCGACTTGCCGGTGCCGTCGATAACATCC
Source organism: Pseudomonadota bacterium (assembly GCA_015223015.1). Lineage (GTDB taxonomy): Bacteria > Desulfobacterota > DSM-4660 > Desulfatiglandales > B25-G16 > JADFWK01. Next base: position 15,595 of record JADFWK010000139.1, on the reverse strand, counting down.
GATCCCATAGAAAGCCTGTTGACCTCTTGGGTAAGCCCGTGGCTGTAGCGGCTGCAGTGCTCCTCCTTGCCGAATAGGGCACCGACAGCAATGGTCGGATTACCGCCGGCCTCCACACCGGGCTTGGCCCGTACTCCTTCCGTTATCGCGCTCTCGATGATCACTTCTTCCCCTAAATCAAAGGTCTCCGTCGTAATCTGGAGCACTTCACTCATCACCTGGGCCGCAATCCGATCGTTATGCCGCTTTAATCGGTTGATCAAATCCTTGGTTTGAAGATCCTTGGGAACTTTGTTTAAGGCACCAAAGCCATCGATAACAACTGCCGCCGCGGGTAGCGCCGCAGCAAGGATAACGGCCTGGCGGAGCTGCTTGCTCCTGAATACACCAAGATTCGAGTGCCCGTTTACCCGGTCATCAATAACAAACACCGTTCCCCCGACAAGTTCAAAGCCATAAAAATTCAGCACCTCTTGATGCCTCAAGTTGAAAGTGGACACCTTGTCCTTGCTCAACTCCATGGCTTCGTGACGGCCACTATAGGTCAGCCGGGCATCGCCGATATTGTAACGTAGAGGATTACTCATGGTGGCACCTCCAAGTTCAGAAACAACACCCTCTCATCTGACTGGCAGTTATGAGGTTAGGGTTGCATCCCTTTCACCGATCTTGTTTAGTTTCCCTTGAATTCCGGGTCTCTCTTTTCTGAATATGATTTAAAAGACTCCTGCAAATCCTCTGATGGTAAAATCATTGCCGAGCGTGCCGCATTGTACTCAAGGCTCCTCAAAGCAGAAACATCTTCACTGTGAAGCAGTACCTCTTTAGCTCCTTGAACCGCTAATGGTGCGTTGGCAGCAATCTCCTTACCTATCTTACTGGCCTGAATATAGAGCATTTCCTGTGTATCAAATACCTCGTTTACAAGCCCAATTCTTTTGGCCTCATCAGCACCAATAGAATGGCCCCGAAAGGCCATTTCTCTTGCCTTTCCCCTTCCCACAATCTTTGGCAATCTCTGGAGCCCTCCAATATCGGTGATAATCCCAAATCTAGGTTCAGGAAGGCCAAAAAGGGCGTCGGAAGAGCAAAATCTCATATCACAAGAGCAGACAAGTTCCAGGCCTGCGCCAAGACAATGGCCTTGGATAACTGCAATAGTTGGTACCCGCAAGACCTCCAATTCTGTATAGATAGACTGAACCCTCTTAATGATATCAAACAGCCTCATTTTTTGATCAGCAGATGATTTTTTAGATAAGAGCCTGATAACCTCATTGGTAGGGCTCAGATCCAGTCCTGAGCAAAAAGAATCTCCCGCCCCTTTTAATAGAATGACCCTCACCTCGCTATCTTGTGCCGCTTTTCTTAGGGCCTCAGATAAAGAGAGCCAAAGAGCAAAGTCTAAGGCATTTCTTTTATCTGACCTCCTGAGGGTGATCGTCCCGATAAAACCCTCGCTCTCATACGTTACTTCACCCCTGCCCCCAGTCTCATCAGACATACTCTTCTCCTTTTATCCTTTCCACATAGTGCTGGGCGGAGAACGCAGCCGTAGCACCATCGCCGCAGGCAGTGACAACCTGTTTTAGATTTTTCTTGCAACAATCACCACAGGCAAATATGCCCTCTCTCGATGTATTCATCTCCCTATCTACTATGATGTAGTCATCATCACTTTTCTTCAGAATAGTACCAAGGAAGGTTAGGCTCGGCACATAGCCAATAAAGACGAATACCCCGTTTACCTCGAGATTTTTGCTCTCTCCTGACTTAAGATTCCTCAGCTTTACTCCGCCTACCATAGTCTGACCAAATATTTCATCCATGACAGAATCAAAGATGACCTCTATCTTGCTGTTGTTGAATACCTTTTCCTGGAGTATCTTTGTCCCTCGAAACCTATCTCTTCTATGGACAATATAGACCTTCTGAGCAAATCTGGTTAGAAACAAGGCATCTCCCAGGGCCACATCTCCACCACCTACCACTGCCACGGTAAGGTCCCGAAAAAAGGCCCCGTCACAGGTAGCACAATAGGACACACCTTTACCAGTAAACTCTAGCTCGCCCGGGACCCCAAGTTTCCTCTGCTCCTCGCCCGCCGCAATGATTATGGATAGACATTGATACGGTACGGGATCATTATCTACAAAAATCTTCTTGATATTGCTGTCTTCACTAAATTCGATTCTGTTTACCTCTCCATACGCTATCATTGTGCCAAAGGACTTGGCCTGTTCTTCCATATTATGAACGAGTTCTCCGCCTGAAATCCCGCTGATGAAGCCAGGATAATTCTCTATCTTATCCGACAGAGAAGCCTGCCCACCGAGACCTAATTTTTCAATCAATATCGTGGAAAGCCTTGCCCTTGTTGTGTATATCCCTGCTGTTAAGCCAGCCGGCCCACCACCTATGATAATTACATCATAAACTTCCGCCTTACTCAATGAATCATCACCCATAGTCTTTCTCCTTGTCTATTGATCCTGTACACAGTACATCTATTCAATACGGAACTGGTTACGCCCAAAGCTGTTGGCGCGATCAATACGGCAATCTATTCAGATCTGACAACAGATTCCTTTTTTGTTACCGTTACCTGATCCTTTTCTTTGCCAGCGATTAAAACAAAATCAAATAAATCTCTCTGCAGGCAAAACAGTGGGTCTTCCCGTGGAAGATACATCTTATCTCCCCTTAAAAATTTCTGAGCAGTCTCATCAAAGATTATCCTTTCCAAGGTCTCAAGGTAATTGTAGTGGGTTCCGGTGAGAAGATGCTCTAGGTAGTCAGCGCATCCCTCATCCTCCGGCGCCCTGCTAGCACCTCTCCTTCCCATGGCTACAAGGGTAACGACCTCGGGAAGAGAATTTTGAGAAAGAATATATCTGGAAATAGCTTTCGCCATAACATAACTGCCAAGGATAACTATCTCGGCCTGGCTGACTGCTTTTATCACGCCGTTTACACCGGCTGTAGTCCTTTGAACTACTATCTTTCCCTTAAGGAATCCCTTGGGTTTCCTGATGGTTTCAGATGGTGAATTTCCGAGATCAAAACCAGGAATCAATTGCTCATCAACCTCACCTGCCAAGATTATGTCCTTATATTTCGACTTGATAGAGAAGGCTTCTTCGGGATGGTCAACCAAAATAACCTTTTGTGCCCCGAGATGGAAAAACAGAGGGGTCACGGTAAATGCCCGAAAGACATCAATAATAATTGCAACGCCGTGAGCCCGTTTCGCACCTTCAACCAGGCTTTCTCTGATTACTTTCATCTCTCCTATTTATAAAGCATAGTATTAAAAAAACAGCTCCTGTTCAGCCACGAAGACACAAAGCCACTAAGATTTGAAAATTATTCTTTTAATACCCTTTTTCTGCGGGGCACATTGTCTTCTTCGTTTTCAGATAGGGTGATAGGCTCATATTTGGCCTTGGTGCCTGCCCGCCATCGGCTTCGCCTTAGGCGAGGCGGGCGGGTCTTGGTGTCTTTGTGGCTGAAGACTTAGCCGAGTCGCTTCAAATCATCCACCAGCTCCTGAACTGCCTGGGCTGATTTGTGAAGGGCCTCACGCTCTTCTGGGGTAAGTGTTATCTCTATGATCTCCTCAACCCCGGCTGAGCCCAGCTTTACCGGCACCCCGATAAAGAGGTTCTGTATCCCATACTCACCCTGAAGATAGGTCACACAGGGCAGGATCTTCTTTTTATCCTTTAGAATTGCCTCGGCCATCTCCACCGCAGCAGATGCTGGGGCATAGTACGCACTACCGGTTTTCAGCAAGCTCACAATCTCACCGCCGCCTTTTCTGGTTCTCTCAACAAGGGCCTCGATCCTCTCGGCTGACAGAAGCTCAGTGATAGGGATACCGGCAACAGTAGAGTACCGGGGTAGAGGCACCATGGTATCACCGTGGGCACCCAGCACAAAGGCATGGGTATTGTCAACAGAGACATTGAGCTCCATGGCGATGAATGCCCTGAACCGGGCAGAATCAAGCACCCCTGCCATGCCGATTACCTTTGTTTTATCAAAACCGCTCGTATCTAAGGCAACATGACACATGGCATCCAGGGGGTTGGTGACCACAATGAGAATAGCATTAGGGGCAAGCGTTGCGATCTCGCTTACGACTGATTTCATGATACCGGCATTGGTGCTGAGCAGGTCATCCCTGCTCATGCCAGGTTTTCGGGGAATCCCTGCGGTGATTACCACGATATCTGACCCTTGTGCAGCGGAGTAGTCATTGGTGACCCCGGTAATGTGTGCGTCATGCCGCTCAATAGGTGCAGCCTCAGCAAGGTCCAGGGCCTTTCCTGCTGGAACCCCTTCAAGTACATCAACTACTACAACATCTGCCAGTTCTTTTTCCGCAACCCTCATGGCCACTGTTGCGCCAACATTTCCTGCACCAATAACGGTTAGTTTATTTCTCATTTTCTTGACTCCTTTCGTGATCAAAGTTTTGTTTAGGCTATCTCTCTTTCACTTTGCTGTCAAGAAGGTAAAGAGTTAGGTGTCAGAGCTTTATAATTTAATTTTCATGAAGTGTTTCGATTATTTCCCCCATCCTTTTGCAAAACCTCTTATCTTCAGCCATTCTTTTCCTTATTTCTGCCGCTGTGTGACAAACCATGGCCTCCTTAATTCCACCAAATGCCGTCCCTATCTCTCGAAGAGACTTTCCACTTAATTCTCTCGCAAGGTAAATCCCAACCTTCCGGGCATCATTATTATGACGGCTCCTACAAACAAGGTCTTCCTTCTCGCATTGAAAGGTGCTGCTCACCACCTCTGTAATCAACGCTACGGAAGGCCTTGGTATAACCTTCCCAAGATCTGGAATGGCTGGATCTGGATCATACCCTTTGAACCGTTCCTTCATAGTAGAAATAAACTCTCCCCCTCCTAAAAGAAAACCGTGTATAAGAGCATCAAAAGGCGATATGGTAGCGATGACTCCCCTTCCTTCAACAAATTCCCTGTAAGCCTTTCTCACCCCTCCCCGGCTTCCCCTGAACTCGGATAAGATTGTCTCATAATCCAGCCAATGAACGGCCTTGGGTTTCCTGATATAGCCCGGATAACTGCTCCAGGGATAATCAGACAGCCGATCCACCATGCCAGCCCGAAATGGGTTCATGTGAATGTACCGGCTCACCTCCAGATAATGGCCTTCGGTCTCGATTAGGATCGACTTGAATCGGCCTTGAAAGAGATGGCCCATTCGCTTATATCGAATATTGAAATAGTTCGTGTAGGCACCATTTAAAGTCTGAATCGCTCTCGAAAGCCCTGGTCCTTGGAGACGGAAAAAGAGATGGTAGTGGTTGTCCATCAATACATATGCATAGAGGACCACTCTGTGGCGAAGAACCACTCTTTCCAAATAAGATGTCCATCTTTCCCTGTCACGTTTATCCCGGACAATTGCCTGACCTTCATTGCCTCGGGAAGTGACATGGTAGAGGACATCGGAACTTTCTATCCTGAGAGGCCTTCCCATGAAAAACAGGATAGAATGTCTTTGAAACCAAATCAATAAAAAAATTAAATATTAAAGCTCTGACACCATTTTTAAGTTGCTCCAATCATTTCAAAATAGTATTTAAAAAATCTATGCTATCAATACCAACCATAAAAGGCCCCCGCCTCCAGCCGAATCAGACAGTAGGAGTTATCGCACCAGCAAGCCCGGTTAGCAAATCTGAAATATCGGACGGCTTACAGCTCGTGGAGTCTTTTCCGCTCAAGGTAAGGCTTGGCAGTCACCTCTTTGATCGTTTGAGTTACCTGGCCGGCTCTGACCATGACAGGGTATCGGATCTTCACCAGATGTTTTCTGATCCTGAGATCAAGGCAATCTTTTGTACCAGGGGTGGGTATGGCTCAGCAAGGCTTCTCGATAAGATTGATTTTGACCTCATACGAGAAAACCCAAAGGTACTGGTAGGTTTCAGCGATCTAACTGCCCTTTTGTTTGCACTGTACAAAAAGTGCCGTTTAATTACTATCCATGGGCCAACCCTCTCGGATCTTCCCAGAGGTAAAAACTGGCAACATCTATCCAGGCTGATTACCACCTCTCACAAACCTCTAATCTCCTTGTTGCATGGAAGAGCAGTCAATAAGGGTAAGGCAAGGGGTATACTCCTGGGGGGTAATCTTTCAACCATATGCGCTCTTCTAGATACCCCCTTTCTGCCCTCCTTTGAGAGTGTTATCCTTTTCTTAGAAGAGAAAGGAGAATCTCCCTACAGAGTGGATAGAATGCTTACCCACCTTTTACTGAGCGGTCGATTGGCACAGGTATCAGCACTCGTTATTGCTCAAATGGAGGACTGCGGGGAACAAGACGTTCTTTACAGTCTGCTTCAAGACCGACTTGGTGACCTGAGGATACCGGTTGTAACAGGTCTGCCTGTCGGCCATGGAAATGAAAATATATCCATACCTCTTGGACTCCCAGCCCTGCTTGATACCGACAGGATGGTTCTCGAGATAGAAGAAGCAGCTACCTCATAAGGTTTGTTGGGTTTGTTGGGTTTGTTGGGTTAGTGACGAATGACAAATGACAAATGAAATAAACGAGTTACTCATAAGTGGGTTGAAAGAAAAGGCTTACCCCGGTGCTGTTCTTTTGGTGGCGCAAGGAGAGGATATCGTATTTTTCCACAATGTGGGCAATCGGGCAGTAAAACCGAAACCCCTTCTCATGGAAAAGGAGACTATCTTTGACTTGGCCTCGCTCACAAAACCTTTGGCAACCACTTTTGCAATCATGAAACTCGTGGACGAAGATCTCCTGGATCTCGACAAACCTATTTCATATCCCATACAACCGTTCCCCTGGAAAGATAAGGCTAATATAACCCCCCGGGTTTTGTTAAACCACTCTGCGGGCCTCCCGGACTGGAAACCATTTTATCTGGAACTGATAAAATACCCTTTGGAGAAGCGAAAATCTGTTTTGCGGCAGTCAATTATGAAAGAGCCCTTATACCATGAACCTAAGACTGTATCGCTTTACAGTGACCTTGGATTTGTGCTTTTGGAATGGATAATAGAGATAACTGCTCGCAAAGATTTATCATCATTCCTTAATGCTACGTTTTACCATCCCCTTGGCCTAGAGAGCCTCTATCTCGATCAAATCACCGCCGATCGGATATATGAAAAAAATCGATTTGCCGCCACAGAATATTGCCCGTGGAGAAAAGAGATTATTCAGGGCCATGTCCATGACGAAAACGCATATGTGCTAGGAGGGTATTCAGGCCATGCCGGGCTCTTTGGGACAGCACTAGATGTCTTCACCCTGACCACGGCATTGGTGAAAATATATCATGGTACCCGGTCTGACCTACTTTCGACTGAAACCGTCAGGACATTTTTTTCAAGACAGGGAATTGTGCCAGATTCTACCTACGCCCTTGGCTGGGACACTCCTTCACAGAAGAACTCTAGTTCTGGGAGTTACTTTAGCCCAACTAGTGTGGGCCACACTGGATTTACCGGCACCTCACTGTGGGTAGACCTCGAGAAAAAGATAATAGTAATCTTTTTGACAAACCGGATCCATCCAAGCAGATCAAATGAAAAGATAAAAGATTTTCGCCCTAAACTTCACAATCTCATTATGCAGGAACTCGGATATGCATAATAGCTTTCATATCCCTCCACAAGGTGCCCATATTCACTTGATGGGTATCTGCGGAGTCGGCATGTCATCGCTGGCAGGGATGCTCAAGGAAAAAGGCTACACCATAACAGGCTCCGATCACAACATCTATCCGCCAATGAGCACGTTCCTCGAGAACCTATCAATTCCCGTAAAAAAAGGCTACTCTCGTTCCAACCTCTATCCCCCACCAGATCTCGTGATCGTGGGAAACGTTATCACCAGGGATAATCCTGAATCAAAAGAATTGCTCAAACTGAATATACCATATCTCTCCATGCCCCAGGCCCTCAGAAAATTTGCCATGGATAAAAAAAGGTCCATTGCCATTGCCGGAACTCACGGTAAGACAACAACATCTGCCCTAACAGCATGGATTCTTGAGATTGCCGACATGAAACCCTCATTTATGATTGGAGGGATAGCAAAAAACTTCGGCAGCAATTTCAAATTAGGTACCGGGCCATACTTTGTCATCGAGGGCGACGAATATGATACAGCCTTCTTTGACAAAAGGCCCAAATTCTTACACTACGACCCTTATATAACGATTATAACCGGTGTTGAGTTTGACCATGCAGACATCTACAGAGGGGTTGAGGAGATAAAAGACGCGTTCAGAAGGCTTATTGAGATGATACCTGCTGAAGGACTTTTGTGTGCAAACCGTGATGATCCGGTGATTCTGGATGAAATGAATAGAGTAAAATGTCCTCTCTTGACCTATGCCATCAAAAGAGAAGCAGACCTTTGTGTTCGTGACATTATTATCAGTGCTAATGAAACAGAGTTCACTGTATTGCAGGGAGGCAAAGAATATCTGCGCGTTGCCACTGAGCTTTATGGAGACCATAATATATACAATATCCTTGCAGCTCTTTCAGTTGCCTTTCATTTACATATTGAACCTGAGACTATCGCTAAGGCCATCAAAACCTTTAAGGGGATAAAGAGAAGACTCGATACCATATGTAATTATGGGGATATCCTGGTGATAGACGATTTTGCCCATCACCCAACAGCCGTAAGGGAAACAACAAAAGCAGTGAAGAGCCGCTACCAAGACCGCCGCCTTGTTGCCGTGTTTGAGCCTAGGTCGAATACAAGCCGGAGGAACGTCTTTCAAGACGCGTACGCCGCTTCCTTCACCTCTGCTGATGTAGTCATCCTTCCTGAACCACCAAAGATGGAAAAAATCCCGCCACGTGAGAGATTCTCCTCCACCAAACTTAAAGCCGACCTCATAAAACAGGATATCCAAGCCCTTTATTTCCCCAACAATGATGATCTACTCGACGGTCTCCTTGGCCTCATCAGGCCCGGTGATGTAATACTTATCATGTCCAACGGCCCATTTGATAATATACAGGAGAGCCTCCTCCAACGGCTAAAAGAAGATAAGTAGTTTGTTGAGTTTCTTGTGTTTGCCTGCTAAAATCCTATGGACTCAATGAACGACAGTTCGGTCTATCGAGAGGAACTATTGTTGTTTTGTGAATGCTTATGAAGTTGAACCCTAACAATCCAATAGGTGTCTTTGATTCAGGTGTAGGCGGACTTACTGTAGCCAGAGCCATCAGCGAACGACTGCCCTTGGAGAATATCATCTATTTCGGGGACACGGCCAGAGTACCCTATGGAGTCAAATCGCCTGAAACAATTTCCAGATATGCAACGCAGATTACAGAATTCTTACTCCGGCAAAAGGTCAAAGTGCTTATTGTTGCCTGTAATACCATGGCAGCAGTAGCGTATGGGGCCATAAAGGATCTATCCTCTGTTCCTGTATTGGATGTGGTTGATGCTGGTGCCCGGAGTGCAGTAGCTGAAACACACAACAAATATGTCGGCGTGATTGGTACACCGGCGACTATCAATAGCAATGCCTATACAAGAGCAATCAATACCTATGATCCAAAGATTACGGTTTTCTCTCAACCCTGCCCTCTATTTGTGCCACTGGTAGAAGAGGGGTGGTTAGATCATCAGGTAACCAGACTCACGGCTCAGGAGTATCTCAAACCGGTAGTGGCCCAGAATATTGATACCCTCGTCCTAGGTTGCACCCACTATCCCTTGTTGAAACCCTTGCTTCGAGAGGTTCTGGGAAATCAGATAACGCTTGTGGACTCTGCTCGGACCATAGCAAGAGAAACAGAAGAATTGCTCAGGAAAAATAGCCTCCAAAATAGTCAGGAGAAACCCTCTGAATACCGATTTTATGTTACCGATGTACCCCTCAGATTCAAAGAGATCGGGGAACGCTTTCTGGGAAGAACCCTTTCCAATATTACCGTGGTCAAGTGGTAAAATCATGCATGAGATTACCTCTGAGATAGTTCCCCCTGTTGATTTCAAACGGGTTCGCTGTATAGAAGGCTACGGCGAAATAGCCCGGAATTACAGTTCCTATCTATGTGATGAGTCAAAACTTGCTCACCAGGGAGCCGAATACCTTTTCTTTCCAACCACCGAAGGTGACCTCTCAGCTATCTTTCAAGAAATGGCTAAAAGGGGTGTCAAGATAACGATATCTGGAGCCAGAACTGGCTTAGTGGGTGGGGCAGTTCCTTATGGAGGGGCAATAGTATCCCTTGAAAAATTCGATAAGATCCTGGGGCTTAGGTATGACAATCGCTTGAAAGAATGGCTTGTCAAGGCCGAGTGCGGTGTGGCTATAAGGGATCTAAACAATTGGGCAATGAAAAAGGTCTTTCCTGGTCTTTCCGAAGGTGGTTCTGCTGAAACCAAGGCATTTCTTGAAAGATACAAGGAAAGTGAAACTACCTACTTTTATCCCCCTGACCCAACAGAGATGGGGGCAGCTCTGGGTGGAACTGTCTCTACCAATGCATCTGGTGCCAGAACTTACAGATATGGGGCCACGCGAAACTGGGTGAGATGCATAAGGGTTATGTTAGCCTCAGGGGAGGTCCTTGAAATCCCCCGTGGTAAATACTTTGCAACACCTGCCGGTGAGTTTACCATAATCGATAGTAAGGCAAATGAAACATTAGTAAAGATTCCAAAGTATACTATGCCCCCCACGAAAAATGCTGCGGGTATCTTTTCAGCACCTAATATGGATCTTATTGACCTATTTATAGGCAGTGAAGGTATTTTTGGGGCAATTACTGAGGTTGAGGTAGCACTCCAAAAATGGCATAACCCCATTTCAATCGTCCAGTTTTTGCCTTCTGACGATAAGGCAATTGATTTTGTAATTGCACTGCGCAAGGAAAAAAGTATTCGGCCAGAGTTTATCGAGGTTTATAGCTCTCATGCCCTTGATCTTCTCCGGAACAAACAGAAGGAAGATCCCAAGGTAGTGGGAATGCCTCCAATACCGGATCATGCAAAATCTGCGGTCTTCTTTGATCTGAAATTCGATCCAGAAAGCAAAGATAATGACTATTCCAAATTGGAGGAAATATCTTATAGGTGTGAATCAACATTGGCAAGGTCATGGGCTGGATATGAACGAAGGGATCTGGAACGATTCAAGAATTTTAGACATGTCCTTCCTGAGACAGTAAACAGCATAATAGCCGAGAGAAAAAAGAAGATACCCGAACTCTATAAGCTCGGAACTGACCTTGCCGTTCCAGACCAGGCCTTAGAGAAAATCTGGGCATTTTATAAATCCACATTAGAAGAGGCAGGCCTTGAATGGGTTGCATTTGGGCATATTGGTAATAATCACATACATATCAACATCATTCCCAGGTCCCTGGAAGAGATGCAAACTGGCCTTTCCATCTATAGAGAATTTGCTAAAAAGGCAGTAAGTCTTGGAGGAACAATATCTGCTGAACACGGTATTGGAAAGATCAAAAAGGAATTTTTTTCTATCATGTTCTCAGATAAGGAACTGAAAGAGATGAAGGCAGTGAAAATTGTCCTTGATCCGGGCCTTATGTTAAATCCAGGAAATATGCTGGATATATAAGGAAAATAGCCACAGACCCGCCTGCCGGATGGCGGGCAGGCAACAAATATTGAAGTTGGCTTATTATTGAATTTCGGTAGAAAACCAGAATTTAAGAGATTTGTATATGATAATAAAAGAAAAAATATCGGCGATAACCTGCCCGCAACGCTCTCGCTTGCGAGGCGGGCGGGTCAGCGTAAATCTGCGGCAGAGTAATTAAAAAAATGAAGATACTCATCTGTGTAAAACAGGTTCCAGAAATCATGGATGTAAAAATAAATCCTGAAACAGGGACCCTTATTAGAGAAGGAGTGGACTCAATACTGAATCCATTCTGTGAATATGCTGTAGAGATGGGCTTAGAGCTCAAGAGGCATTATGGTGATATAGAGACAGTAGCTATTTCCATGGGCCCTCCACAGGCAAGTTCAGCTTTGATAAGGTGCCTTGAAATGGGTGTTGATAGAGCAACTCTCTTGGCAGACATGAAATTTGCTGGCTCTGACACATGGGCTACAGCCTTTACCCTGGCCAAGACTATACGGGCCATGGAAGGTGACTTTGACCTGATCCTTGTTGGAAAGCAGGCAATAGATGGTGACACGGCCCAGGTGGGTCCTGAGCTTTCAGAAATCCTTGGTATCCCTCAGATAATGTATGGAGTGAGTGTTGAACTCACCGGTAACAAAAAGAAAATCAGGGTAAAAAGAGAGATAGAGACAGGTAATGAAATCGTGGAGATAAAACTCCCAGGCCTTGTTTCTTTGAGTAAAGGACCCATGATAAGATGTATATCTTCTTTTAAAGAAATCCTCGATGCACGGAAAAAGGAGCTCCGTGTTGCTGCTGCCTCTGACCTTAATATAGACGAGAATGAACTTGGTCTGAGAGGCTCATTTACCCAGGTTGTAAAGATATTTCCGCCACAAGTAAAAAAAACTGGAAAGCTTATTGACGGTAGTGAACCACAGGGTGCGGCAAAGAAATTGATCGGGTTTCTTAGGGAAAGGAAGTTTGTTTAAGGAATATAATGCTTAAAATAGATACTGAAAAATGTTCAGGGTGCAAGATCTGTGAAAAAATTTGCCCTTTTGGCGCTATTGTTATTATTGATAAGATAGCCCAGGTTCAAGACAATTGCACACTATGCGGGGCATGTGTAAATAGTTGTCCAGTAGAAGCTCTCTCAATTGAAAGGAAACCGGTTCCAAAAGAAGAACTGGATAAATTTTCAGGCATTTTTATCTGGGGAGAATGTGAAGAAAAAGACGAAAGGACTGTACCAAAAAAAGTGGTTAGAGAACTCCTTGCCCAGGGACGAAAACTTGCCGATAGACTTGACCAAAACCTAACAGTAGTGGTTCTAGGTGATGGCAAGCTAACAGGGCCTGAGACACTAATTACCTACGGCGCAGACAGGATAATGAGGTGTCAACATAAACTTCTCAGCAGCTTCACAACCGACAGCTTTACCAATGTGATATCTGCTATTATCTCTAAGGAGAAGCCCTCTGTTTTTCTGTTTGGAGCAACACCACATGGAAGGGAGCTTGCCCCGAGGGTGGCTGCGAGACTACACCTTGGACTTACTGCAGATTGTACTGGTCTGGAGATAAATGAAAAAGGAGAGCTTATCCAGACAAGACCTGCCTTCGGTGGAAACATCATGGCATCAATAGTTTCCCCCTACACAAGACCCCAGATGGCAACTGTTAGACCAAATGTCTTTTCTTTTGGAGATCCTGACAACTCAAGAAAGGGTGAAATCGCAGACTTTAAGGTAGTGCTATCCCCAGCTTCGATCAGAACAAAGGTAGTAGCTATCGAAAGACTCAGTGACGAAAGGGAAGTTAGCATTGAAGATGCTGACATCATTGTTTCAGCAGGGATGGGATGCCAGAAAAAAGAAAATCTGAAACTCACTCAAGAGTTGGCAGACGCCCTTGGAGGTGTAATGGCTGGGTCGAGGGCTATTGTTGAACTCGACTGGATACCTCACACTAAGCAGGTAGGACAATCAGGACTAACTGTGGGACCGCAACTCTACATAGCTGTTGGAATCAGTGGGGCTATTCAACACCTTGTTGGAATGAGTTCAGCAAAGACCATCATTGCAATCAATAAAGACCCAAATGCACCCATATTCAAGGTTGCAGACCTTGGTATCGTTGGCGATGCAATGGGTATTCTGCCAGTCCTCATCAGGGAGCTAAAAAAATAAACAATGACCCCTGGTATTTTAATCGGACATGCAACTGCCATAAGAGCTAATCTCTTACAGTTACACTGGCGAAAATGCGAGGTAGGTTTCTAAATTATCTCCTTCACCTCTATGCAGGAACTTTACCTTTAGCGGCATTCCAACATTTATATCTTCGGGTTTGTTTGCATCCACTCCTTCAATGCGGGCATCCACTCTCGCCCCTTCTTCCAACTCGACAACCCCTGAGCAATAGGGGTGTTTCCGATCATAACCCTGGGCTATCATAAAAGGTGGCGCGACGGTTATGCATGTAAAGGCAGCCAGCCTGCCATCTCCTTTCATCTCAACCCACTCCATGTCTGAACTATAGCACTTCACGCAAATAGATCGGGGGGGCACAAAAAGGGCCCCACACTTCTTACACCTTGATCCCATAAGTTTTTCTTCTTTAAGATACTGCTCATACGATATATCACTAAACGGCCTTTCTTCCATGGCATTATCTCCTTTCAAGGATAGTAAAGGTGCATGTCCCCCCTGTGCCGCCTAAATTGTGGGCTGCCCCGATTCGCAGATCTTTTTTTGGAACCTGCCGCTCTCCAGCTTCACCCCTGAGCTGTTTCCAGACCTCAAAGAGTTGACCGATGCCTGTTGCTCCCACAGGGTGTCCTTTACACTTGAGACCTCCTGAGGTATTAACCGGCATGGGCCCATCTCTTCTTGTGAGGCCCTCTGCCACGGCCTTGTGGCCTTCGCCTGGTTTAAAGAATCCGAGATCTTCTATGTGAATAAGTTCTGCTATCGAGAAACAGTCGTGTACCTCAGAGAATTGAATGTCTGAAGGCTTCAACCCTGACATTCCATACGCCTCATCTGCCGCGTATTTTGTGGCCTCCATGGTGGTGAGATCTTCTGCGGCATGCAATCCTTTGCCACTGCCCTGCCCTATGCCAACGATATATAGTGGATCATCAGTGAAATTCTTGGCCATTTCCTCCCCCACTAACAGCATGCAGGCTGCCCCATCACTTATGGGGCAGCAGTCATAGAGGTGCATGGGCCAGGCAACCACAGGGTTTGCACCAGGATCACGCAAAAATGCCTTTTCATCCTCCCAGGTAGGCACCGGTATTCCTTTTTTCTTGGCACTTTCTATCTTGCGATTCATCATATCTCGAATCGAAAGGGGAAACTGCGCCTTGGGATTCAGCGGGGCATTGTTGTGGCTCTTTATCGTAATATTCATAAGATCTTCACGTGTGGCTCCATATTTTGTAAAATAGGCTGTTGCTAGTGCACCGAACACACCCGGGAAGGTAAATCCCACTCTGCCTTCATATGGAACAGTGGCTAATGCTAAACCCTCGGAGACTTCCTCGGTGGTTCGTTTTGACATCTCTTCTACCCCACCGACCAACACGATATCATAAAATCCCGATGCAATAGCGAAAACACCCTCCCTCAAGGCGAGAGCACTTGAAGCACATGCCCCTTCTGTTCTTGTTGCAGGCTTTGGGTTAAGGCCAATCAAATCGGAGATTATCGGGCCCCAATGGCCTTGGTGTACAAAAAAGTCGTTTGTAAAATTCCCCAAATAAAGGGCATCGATTTCACCAGGATCAAAGCCCTTATCCACTGAAGCAATCATTTCTCTGAAAGCCTCACCAAATAAGTCTTTTGAGTCTTTGTCCTTGAACATAGCAAATTTCGACATCCCAGCGCCTACGATAGCCACGCCCCTTCCGAGTTTTCTTTTTTTCTGCAT
>JADFWK010000138.1 GCA_015223015.1 Pseudomonadota bacterium | reverse complement strand
ACTTTAGGCACTTTTTATGAGTTCCAGCAACCCCTCAACAATGATTTCCTTTGCCCTTGGTCTGCCGGCCTTCAAGGCACCGGATGACATTTTCTTCAACTCATCTCTGTTCTGCATATAGGTTCTCACCTTGTCAGCCAAGCTGGTACCATCAAGATCCCTTTCCAGAATCATATCTGCCCCACCACGAGCCACTAAAACCCTGGCATTTGCCTCCTGGTGTTTATGGGCTGCATACGGGTAAGGCACCAGGATCGACGGTTTTCCCAGGGCGGCCAATTCGGCGATCGTGGTTGCACCTGCCCGACTGATAACCAAATCAGCTCTTGCATATGCAGTAGCCATATCATCTATAAATTCTCTCACGTCTCCATCAAACCCGTTTGCGTGATAATCATCGCGTATCTGTCGGAAATCGTTCTTCCCTGTTTGATGGGTGACCAAGGGAAAGAGCCCTGCTTTCTTCAATTCCTTCAGAGCAGATACAACCGCCCTATTTATGGCCCGAGCCCCCTGACTTCCACCCATAACCAAAATGGCAAATCTCTCATGAGCTTCCCCGGTAGAGGGCTTTCCATGCACCAGTTCGTCCCGTATCGGGTTGCCACTGAGCAAGACATCTCCTCTCTTGAAATATTTCCTGCTCTCCTCGAAGGATATGAATGCCTTTTTGGCAAATCGCGCCAAGACCCTATTTGTTAAACCTGGAAACGAATTCTGCTCGTGAATGGCTGTGGGTATCCCAAGAAACCAGGCAACGAGACACACCGGTCCGGACGAATACCCACCCACACCAACAATCACGTGTGGTTTGAAATCTCTTACTATGGCCAGCGACTGTATTGAGCTGACAAGTGTCTTAAAGAGTGCTTTTGCCAGACTTAACAAACCTTTGCCCAATATGCCCTCTACATCAATTGATCGTGCCGCAAATCCTGCCTTACAAATAATCTCGCTCTCCATCTTCTTTTTGCCAAGCACAAAAAGGATAGCTATTTCATCACACCGCGACCTGAGCCCTCTGGCAATCGCTATGCCTGGGAACAGATGCCCTCCTGTGCCTCCTCCGGCAATTATTACCCTTACTGCTTTCCTCGTTTGCCCTTCAATCATAAGTGTTTCTAGTGTTTATTGAGTTACTTGAGTTCGTAGGGTCCCACACAACAAACACCACAAACCCAATAAACCCCAAAGACTATTTTTTTACCCTTGAACCATCAAATGCCTTTCTGGAAATACTCATCAATACTCCCATACTTATGAGGCTAATAACGAGAGAAGATCCCCCGTAACTGATAAAGGGAAGCGTCAAGCCCTTGGTCGGCAAAAGGGCCATTACCACTCCCATATTAACCATTACCTGTAATGCCAACATGCAGCTTATTCCCAGGGCAAGATAGGTCCCGAAAAGGTCCGGGGCATTCAGGGCGATTTTGATACCTCGAATTACAATCAAAGCAAACAGGATTAAGAGAACGCTTACCCCTATGAACCCTGCCTCTTCAGCTATTATCGCAGCTACAAAGTCGGTATGAGGTTCCGGCAGATAAAAGAGCTTCTGTTTGCTATTACCCAAACCCACTCCAGCAAGCCCCCCTGAGCCAAAGGCCAAGAAAGAGTGGATTATCTGAAAGCCAAACCCATGAGGATCCTCCCATGGATTCAAGAATGCCCACCATCGGTGAAGCCTGTAGGCGGTATGGGATATCAGGTAAAACACGGCAGGGGTCATGAGCCCTAACAGAACAAGGAGTTGCCCCAAATGTACCCCACCTACAAAAAGAAGGATCAGTACCCACATTCCGATTATCACGGCCGTCCCAAGATCGGGCTGGAGAAGAATCAGGGCTATAACGATTGCTGCCATGAGTAAGTGGGGAAGAAGCCCGTTCAAGAATGTCCCCATGTGCTCGACATTTTTGCTCATGCTATAGGCCATGAAAACCGCCAGAGACAGTTTTGCTGCCTCTGACGGCTGGAGTGAAATAAAGCCAAATTTTATCCACCTCTGGGCACCGCCCACCTTTATCCCAAGCCCGGGCACAAGCAGCAAAACCAGTAAAAGGAAAACCGAGCCCAGTAAGACGTAAACCAATTTCCTATAGAAAAGGTAGTTGATATTTTTCGCCAGGATCATGAGCATGACTCCAAATAGACAAAAGACCGTCTGCCGCTTGAGATAATAATAGTGATCTCCATACCTGGCTTCCGCAAGGATGGAACTGGCACTATAAACTGCAACCAATCCGATACCGATCAACAGCATAACAGAGATGAGCAGAACCGGATCATAGCCATAATGAGGTGTCTTCTTAGGCTCCATTTTTCAATCTTTTAACCGCCTCTCTAAAGACCACTCCCCTGTGCTGAAAATCCCTAAACATGTCAAAGCTGGAACAGGCAGGGGCAAGCAGAACTACATCTCCTTTTTGTGACTGTGCATATGCGAGAGTCACCGCATCGCTCATATCAGTTGCCATTTTCCATGGTATTCTATCGGCACTTGCCTCTGCCAAGAGTCCACCAGCCTCCCCTAAAAAAATAGCCCCCTTTACCCTGTCAGACGCCGCCTCAACTAGGGGAAGGTAATCACTGCCTTTATGCCTGCCCCCGGCGATCAAGATAACCGGTCTTGCAAAACTGGTAATAGATTTTATAGCTGCATCTATATTGGTAGCCTTTGAATCGTTGTAAAAGGTTACTCCCCTGACCTCGTCTACGAGCTCAAGTCTATGGGGCAGACCCTCAAAATGATCTATGGCATCCTGTATATTAGGTGGAGCCACTTCGAGAAGCAGAGCTGTTAAGATTGCCGCCATCAGGTTAGAACGATTGTGGTTGCCGGGCAATGCAAACCTATCCAGGCTAAACCTCACCTCCTTTCCTCCTGGAAGGCGTACCGTTATCCCTCCATTATCAAAAAATGCATGCCGGCCCCCATCTCCCTTAGATCCGTACCGAAATACCGCTGGTCCATTCTTCGGCTGCAGGCTCCTCAGCCACGGATCATCATCATTCAAGATGAGGATCTGCCCCTTACCCTGATTTGCAAAAATTTTTTCCTTTGACCTGGCATAGGCCTCATAGTCTTCATACCGATCAAGATGGTCTGGACTCACGTTTAAGATGAGCGCCACAAGAGGGGAAAACCTTTCGATGGTGTCGAGCTGGAAGCTGCTCAACTCGAGCACAGCATAATCGTCCCTTTGGCTTCCTCCTACGTACTCGGCGAGTGGTGGGCCAAAGTTTCCGCCAACAAAGACGCTCCTGCCCCCCTTATGAAGCATATCACCTATTAGTTTTACGACCGTTGACTTCCCGTTTGTCCCGGTCACCGCGATGGCTTGTGTTTTCAAATATCTGCTTGCAAGCTCCACCTCCCCTATTATGGGAACGTCCTTTTTCCTGGCCTCGGCAAGAGGTTTGATATCAAGCGGTACACCGGGACTCACCACGATTAAATCTGATTCCAGAAAGGTTTTGATCTTATGTCCGCCACACTCAAGCTTGATGCCCGATTCCAAAGAAGCCTTTATGACATCCTTATCCAAGCTAGATTGTTTTTGTTGTTCACTCACCGTTACATGAGCCCCTTTGGCAATAAGCCATCGTGCCGCCGCCGCTCCGCTCTCTCCCAGCCCTACCACGATGATCTTCTTCCCGGCCAAATTCATACGTTACTTATCCCTGTTCTTCTCCCTACCTCAACTTGAGCGTACTCGCTGAGAGCAGGGCCAGCATAATCGCAATAATCCAGAACCGAATGGTCACTTTTGGCTCTGGCCATCCCTTGAGTTCAAAATGGTGATGCAGCGGGGCCATTTTGAAAATGCGCTTGCCACCGGTTATCTTAAAGAAAGTCACCTGCAAGATTACTGACAATGCCTCAACCACAAAGAGGCCACCAACGATAATAAGGGCTATCTCCTGTTTGCTGACGACGGCTATGGTGCCGAGGGCAGCGCCCAGGGAAAGGGAGCCTGCGTCGCCCATAAATACCTGAGCCGGGTAGGCGTTATACCACAAGAATCCCATACCTGCCCCTACCACGGCCCCACACACCACCGAAAGTTCTCCTGCCCCACTTACATAAGGAATTTGGAGGTACTGGGAGATCTTTATATGCCCGGCAAGATAGGCAAACACGAGATAGCTCAGAAAGGCGATAATAATCGGTCCTATAGCGAGGCCATCCAATCCATCGGTAAGGTTAACCGCATTAGATGTCCCCACTATAACCAGCACGATCAAAATAATATATCCCAACCCGAGGTCAGGTGAAAAATTCTTGAAAAAGGGAACACTCAGCCTGGAATCAAAATCAGTGTAATAGTACAGTGCTAGCCCAAAACAGAGGGCAATACCGGTCTGCAGGGAAAATTTGGTCCAAACTCTGAGTCCCTTACTGCTCTTTCCTACTATTTTTAGATAATCATCCAGAAAACCGATGGCACCAAATAAGATGGTGACAACCAAGACCAGCCACACGTAAATGTTTCCAGGCTCAACCCAGAGCAGGGAAGATATAACGATCGAGAGCAAAATAAAGAACCCTCCCATGGTAGGGGTCCCTACCTTATTTCTATGATTTGGGGGGCCGTCCTCTCTAATATATTGACCAATCTGGAGCTCTCGTAACCGCGGAATAAGCCAATATCCGAGAAATAACGAAATAACCAGGGCAGTCAGGGTTGCATTGATAGTCCTGAAGGTTATGTATCTGAATACATTCAAAAACGAGTATTCGGCATGAAACAGGTAAATCAATTTGTACAGCATTTGCCTATCCCTTACTTATTCCGTAAAACCCTTTCATAGCCTCAACTACTGTATCCAAGGCCACCTTTCTTGAACCCTTGAGCAAGACAATGTCATTCCCTCGCACATTCGCCTTCAGTGCATCGATCATCTCAGCACGGTTCGCTGCAAGGCGCGTCTGAGTTCTATCCATACCCCCTTGGCATGCCCCTTCAATAACCTGAACCCCATGTTCACCTAACGCAACCAAATATCGCGCTCCCATGTCAGCTATCCGTTTGCCTGCATCAACATGGTATTTTGAGACCTCTTGGCCCAATTCCATCATCTCTCCAAACCCTACTACCAGACGCTGCTCTCCCGCTCTCAGCTCCTGAACCGTCTGGAGAGCGGCATTGAGAGAGGATGGATTAGCGTTATATGTATCGTCAATAACCTGGATACCACCATTCAAATCGGTAACCTGGAAGCGCCCTTTCAGTGGTGTGAATTCCTCCAAACCTTGAGCGATCAATTCTTTTGAGAACGATAAACAATATGCGATAGCCGCTCCGCCAACTGCATTGCTGACATTGTGAATCCCCGGAAGCTTTATTTTGACAGGTACCCGCTCATTGTTTAGGTAGATATCAAAGGCCTGGGCACGAGGTCCGAACGCTTTTATGTTTCCGGCTCGTATCTGGTTCGCTTTGCCCAAGCCAAATCTCACTAGCTCGCCCTTAAATGTCGGGGCCAGCTGGTCGTAGAGTTCACTGTCTCCGTTTAGAATTGCCGTTGAATCTTCAGACATCATTTCTAAGAGCTCGCCCTTCGCCTTAACTACCCCCTGTAAATCACCTAAACCCTCTAAATGCGCTCTCGCCACATTGGTTATCAGCCCTATATCAGGATCTGCAATCTGGGTTAACCGAGCAATCTCACCGGGCCTGTTCATCCCCATCTCTAAAACAGCCAACCGGTGCTCTTCCTCTAACGACAAGACCGTTAAGGGAAGGCCGATCAGGTTATTAAAATTACCAGGGCTCTTCTTGGTATTCTCCTTTAGAGAGAGAATTGAGGCCGCCATCTCTTTGGTGGTGGTTTTGCCGTTGCTTCCGGTTATGGCTATCACCTTTCCTCCCCACTGTTTTCGCCACCACAGGGCCAAATCACCCAGGGCTTCCAGGGTGGATACAACGGTAATCACTACCAGGCCCTTCGTTGCAAAATCCTGCGGTATGGTGGTGGCGGGCTCCACAATTACACCGGCAGCGCCAGCATTAACTGCATCAGCTAGGAAGTGGTGACCATCATATTGCTCACCCTTCAGGGCCAGGAAGATGTGGCCTGGAGCTATGGCCCTTGAATCAGTTGAAAGACCTCCCAAAGACACATCCGGAGAGCCGGATATCTGCCTTCCTCCGATTAGTGTGGCTAACTCTTGAGCGGTTATTTCTCCCCACTTTGCTCTCATTCAATTTCCCGTCCTGGGGTT
>JADFWK010000137.1 GCA_015223015.1 Pseudomonadota bacterium | reverse complement strand
TCTTCTGACATATTATCCTCCTTGGCATGTTAAGTTTCTGCTAACAGTTTTTGCCCCCGTGCTCATATGACGGAAATCGTACCGCTGTGCAAAGCTTCCGCCTGAGGATATGTTAGTGGACCACCTCCTCAAAGGAACTTGAGGGTTTTTGTATTAATTCTGCTAGCTTATTTATTTACAGGCTGTTGCCGAAATCCCTTTTCGCTTGGGCAACGGCCTGTTTAAATTTAACAGAATATACTAAGAGAGTGCAAGAGAAAAGCCGAGTCTGTTCCAACCATTACCTTGCGCAGAAATCCGCAAGAGCTCGCATTAGGGGCATCCGCCACCGGCGGATTGCCCAAAAAAGATACCCAATCCCCCTGGGTTATCCCTGCGTTCCTTACATAACGTATGGAAAGCGCTCCTCCTCCGGGACTATGACCAGGAGAAATCGCCTTGACATGGTTTACCTTTTTAGTTAACTTCAATATGCAATCTATGATTATAGCTGGTATAATTAATATGAAGAAGCCCGTTTCATTGATTAGCAAGCAAGAAAAGACCGGTACGTGGAAGCCGACATTTTTGGAATTTATCTACCCATAGCTTAGTGCTGAGTGAGCAATGGTGTTCATCATACTTGTAAGAATACGTCACCGTATTTGCGAATCGAAGCACTTAGGCACATTGAAGATACTCATAACTTACCAGTCATTAGCTTCCCCGCTTTAAAGATCTCCATGCCGTTACACGTGATCCTAAAGATCATAGGGGATTAGTGCTTGCTGCAAGTGAACTGAAGCGCGTTGTCCTGTATGGAATACCGGAATGGTGGCATAGTCGGTACTGCAGGTTTGAACCTGATCCGGATACACATTTTGAAAAGACATACTACTGAAAGCATCAAATAGTTTGCAATATCGGGAGGGGCATGAGGTCTTTTCTGTTGTGACCATCCTAGACCCTTCTGGGTTATGTGCAATGCTAACAATAAAATGCTCTGTTTAGTATATGAAAAGACGATTGAGTAGAACGATCAGCATAGGTGGGGTAAAGATCGGCGGAGGGGCCCCGGTTGTGGTTCAGTCCATGACCAAGACGGCGACTCAGGATGTGGCTGCCACGGTCAAGCAAATAAAAGATCTCAGTAACGCCGGCTGTGAGCTTGTTCGCCTGGCAGTGCCAGATATGGCGGCTGCTTCTGCCCTGAGAGAGATAAAATCCCAGGTGTCTCTCCCGCTTATTGCCGATATTCATTTTGACTACAGGCTCGCCTTGGCAGCCATAGAAAACGGTGTTGACGGTCTTAGATTAAATCCAGGCAACATTAGGGGGAAAAAACAAATCCAAAAGATTGTTGCTGCTGCTGCATCTCGCGCCATTCCTATAAGGATTGGGGTAAACTCTGGCTCTTTGGACAGGGCTACTCTCAAAAAGTATGGTCACCCGACACCAGAGGCTATGGTTGAGAGTGCGCTGGGCCATGTGAGAATACTGGAAGATCTGGACTTCCATCTAATCAAGATCTCCCTCAAGTCCCCGAATGTCTTGCAAATGGTATCGGCATATAGACTTCTGAGTGAGAGAGTTGACTACCCTCTCCATGTGGGTGTCACCGAGGCCGGGACCCTAATATCAGGAACCGTCAAGAATGCTTTGGGCATAGGATTGCTCCTATCAGAGGGCATAGGAGACACCATCAGGGTTTCTCTTACCCATGATCCGGTTGCGGAGGTTAAGGTAGCCTATGAAATCCTGAAGGCCCTGGGTTTGAGGCAGAGGGGAGTTGAAATTATCTCCTGTCCTACCTGCGGTAGGTGCCAGATAGATCTTTTCGATCTGGCAGAAAAGATTGAGGATGCCCTGAATCACATTACAGCCCCTCTTAAGGTAGCAATTATGGGATGTGTAGTAAATGGGCCTGGAGAGGCACGTGAGGCTGATGTCGGTATTGCTGGTGGCCGTGGTCAGGGCACCTTGTTTAGAAAGGGCAAAGTGGTGAAAAAGGTGACTGAGTCAGATCTGGCAAGGGTACTCATTACAGAAGTCAAAAAGATGGCGGATGAATGAATATTTTCGATTTCCGATTTTAGATTGAGTATGTTAGATCTTTGATTGTCAATTTTTAACAGGCTTTTGCCCAAACAGAAATCCATTTGAGCGGTCATTGAAACGTTTTTGATAATAAATCTTGATGGTTTCGTAAAAAGTCGAATTTTCCCATTTATCTGGATTCCCGCCTACGCGGGAATGACAATAAAGAACTTAATATCAAGCAGATGCAATAGCCGTCATACCCGCGTAGGCGGGTATCCAGGCGTTAAAATGACTTTTTGCGATTTCAACTGTTTGAGCCCGAAGGCCGAGTTTTGGAATCACCTGGAGCAAGCCTTGGATTTATCAAAAATGTTTTAGACTAAGCGAAAAGGGATTTCGGCAACAGCCTGTTAATAGTCATTCATCAATTTTCGATTATGGAATCTATGTCAAGACGATATTCTGAATTCTTTATCCCTACCCTGAAAGAGATACCGGCCGAGGCTGAGATTATCAGCCACCAGTTAATGCTCAGGGCCGGCATGATCAAAAAGCTTTCAGCAGGGATCTATAACTATCTTCCCTATGGTTTGAGAGCCCTTAAAAGGGTGGAGCATATTGTCAGGGAAGAGATGGACAGGGCAGGTGCCATAGAGCTGTTACTGCCCAGTGTGCAACCAGGCGATTTGTGGATGGAAAGCGGTCGATGGGAGCATTATGGGCCTGAGCTTTTGAGGTTCAGGGATCGACACAACAGGGAATCATGTTTGGGCCCAACCCACGAAGAGGTCATCACAGACCTAGTTCGAAGAGAGATCCATTCATACAAGCAACTGCCTCTTAACCTGTATCAAATACAGACAAAGTTCAGGGATGAGATCAGGCCGAGATTTGGAGTAATGAGGGCTCGGGAATTTATTATGAAGGACGCCTATAGCTTTGATATAGATGATGAGGGATGCAGCCGCAGTTATGAGAGTATGTATCGTTCTTACGAGGCTATTTTTGGAAGGTGCGGACTGAAATTCCGGGCAGTTGAGGCAGATACCGGGCCTATCGGCGGCAGTTTCTCTCATGAATTCATGGTGCTCTCAAATAGTGGCGAAGACGACATCGTCAGCTGTCAAAACTGTGAGTATGCCTCAAACTTAGAAAAGGCGGAGGTGGCGGTAGGAGAAGATGATTCTCACCACGCTGAAAAAAAAGAACCATTACACGTGGTAGATACCCCAGGAATGAAAACCATAGACGATGTATCTGCCTTTCTGTCAGTAGCACAGGAGAAAATCGTCAAGACGCTTATTTATCAGACTGAGCAGGGGCCGGTTGCCGTTTTAGTGCGGGGGGATCATGAATTGAATGAAACTAAATTGAGAAATGTTCTGAACGTGCAAGAACTCACCATGGCAGATCCGGAAACCATATTTGCAGTAACTGGTGCCCCCGTGGGCTTTGCCGGAGCCATTGGCTTAGAGGTTAAGATACTGGCCGATTTCGGGATCAAAGGAATGAAAAACATGGTGATGGGCGGAAACGAGCAGGATAGGCACATCCTGAATGTAAACGAAGGCAGGGATTTTCAGGTGGATCACTATGCAGACCTGAGGACGATCACTCCCTCTGATGCGTGCCCCAGATGTGGTGGCACATTACGGTTTGGTAAGGGTATAGAGGTGGGCCATGTCTTTAAGCTCGGGACCAAGTACAGCAAGGCTCTCAATGCCACTTTCCTGGACAAGAACGGGCAGGAAGCTCCCATTATTATGGGGTGCTATGGTATAGGCATTGGGAGGACTGTGGCGGCGGCGATAGAGCAAAGTCACGACGAAAACGGTATCATCTTCCCCATCTCTATTGCACCCTTTGAAGTGACAATCCTCCTGCTTGAAACCCATGAACCTCAGGTGAGAGAAGTGGCTGACACCTTATATCAGCATCTGATCGATTTAGGTCTCACAGTCCTTCTGGATGACAGAGATGAAAGACCAGGTTTCAAACTCAAGGATGCTGACCTTCTGGGCATACCCGTGAGGGTCACCGTCAGCGTAAGAACACTTCAGAAAGATGCTATCGAGACAAAATTGCGCTCTGACAGAGATCTCACGTTAATACCCGTGAGCAAGGCTCCCGCGGCGATAAAGGAGGTTGTACAGGGCCTTTATGATTCGCTTAAATGATATAACTTCAAAGATCCTCTCTTATCATCCTGCTGCAGATACAAATCTCATTGAAAAAGCATATGTCTACTCAGCCAAGGTTCACAAGGGTCAAGTCCGTCTCTCCGGTGAACCATACCTTTCCCACCCCTTAGAAGTAGCCGGAATTCTTGCTAACATGAAGATGGATGAGGTGACCATTGTCTCTGGCCTGCTCCACGATACTGTTGAGGATACCCTAGCTGAACTAAAGGATATTGAGTATCTGTTCGGCAAGGAGGTGGCAACCATAGTAGACGGTGTCACCAAAATAAGTAAGATACATTTCCTGAGCAAAGAGGAGCAGCAGGCGGAGAATATCCGAAAGATGATTCTTGCCATGGCCACCGACATTAGAGTCATTCTGGTCAAACTGGCAGATCGATTGCATAATATGCAGACCCTCGGCTTCCAACCCCCTGAAAAGCAGGAAGCAATTGCGGGGGAAACCCTCGATATCTACGCACCTCTTGCCGGAAGAATGGGTATTCACTGGCTCAAGTCCAACCTGGAAGATCTCTCTCTTTTTTATCTTGAACCAAAAATCTACGGGGATATCCGGTTAGGGATTGCGCAGAGACAAGAGGGACAGGCCAAGTTTATCAAGGAGATAAAGGAAATCTTGGCGAAGCGATTAGATGAGGCTGGCATAAAGGGAACGATAAAGGGAAGAAACAAGCATTTTTTTAGCATTTATAGAAAGATGATGGAGCAGGATCTGCATATAGATCAAGTCTATGACATCCTGGCCTTTAGGATCATCGTGAATGCTGTAAAGGAATGCTACGAGGTTTTGGGCCTGATCCATTCGATGTGGAAACCCGTGGCAGGTCGGTTTAAGGATTATATCTCGCTACCCAAGGCCAATATGTATCAGACTTTGCAGACCTCCGTAATCGCCCCCTTGGGCGAGAGAATGGAGATACAGATAAGAACGTGGGACATGGACAGAATTGCCGAAGAGGGTATCGCGGCTCACTGGAGGTACAAAGAGGGATATGAGTCTGGCAAAAAGATGTCCGGACAGTACCCATGGATGAAACAGTTACTCGAGTGGCAGAAGAACCTGACTGACCCAAAGGATTTTCTAGAAACAGTCAGGCTGGATCTCTTCAGTGGCGAGGTCTATGTTTTTACGCCGAAAGGTGACGTCAAGGAACTTCCCATTGGGGCAACCCCTGTTGATTTTGCTTACAGCATCCATTCAGAGGTTGGAAACAGATGCATCGGTGCTAAGGTAAACGAGCGAATAGTCCCCCTGAGCTATCAGCTTAAGAACGGAGATATTGTTCGGATTACAACCTCAAAAAATCATAAGCCCAGTAAAGACTGGCTCAATTTTGTAAAGACATCTACGGCTCGAACCAGGATCAGACAGTGGATAAAGCAAGAAGAAAGAGAAGAGAGTATCGCCATTGGGCGCAATATCCTGGAGAAAGAGCTCAGAAAAATTAACCTTGCCTTGTCCAGCCAACTCAAAGGCGAGAAAATATTAGATGTAGCCCATAAATTTTCACTCAACAGTGTCGATGATCTGCTGGCCAATATCGGCTACGGAAAGCTCTCACCAAAGCAGGTTTTGAACCGGCTCGTTCCTCCTTTAGACATAAAAGAGGATAGACCAGAAGGCCTGGTCCAGAAAATAGTTCAACGGATTAAAAGAAAGAAGGCAGACACCGGGATCAGGGTTAAAGGAATGAGTGATATGCTGATTCGTTTTGGAAAGTGCTGCCACCCGCTGCCAGGTGAACCAGTTATCGGTTTTATCACCAGGGGGAGGGGAGTCACCATTCATGCAAGAAATTGCCGGCACATTAGGGATGTTGACCAAGATCGATTGGTGGAAGTAGATTGGGAGCGTACTGAAGATGTGAGTTATTTAGCAAGATTGAGGGTTACCAATATCTCCAAAAAGGGGATGCTGGCCAATATAAGCGCTATCCTTGCCCAGAGCGAGGCTAATATTGTAGATGCAGATATCCAGACAACGGTAGACAAAAAGGGGATATCCACCTTTACCATCGAGATATCCGATTATAATCAATTAAGGGATATTATTTCAAAAATTAAGAAGATCAAAGAGGTTTTGAAAGTGGAGCGGATTTGAAGGATTAAAAGTGAGCTAAAGTGCCCCGCAAAGCCTTGGCCAGCGGGCAGGCACTTTAGGCATTTTCAACTTTAGGCACCTCAATCTTTGGGAATGCCCCCTTACTCACCAGTCCGGATCTGAGACACCTCGTACACACCTTCATTTTTTTGGTCTGTCCTTTGATGTCAACTCGCACGGTTTGGAGGTTCGGATACCAGCGCCTTTTTGTTTTGTTGTGGGCATGGCTTATATTATTGCCTGTAACAGGCCTCTTACCACATATTTCACATACCTTAGACATTCTTCTATTCCTCTATGTTTCTTTGTTGTTGGTAAATATTCATTTGGGCATGGCCTTGTAACCTGGTTCCGTTCAGAACAGGTAGCGCCCGTTGTCCATTGTTAATTGACATTACCATTTAACAGATTTTTCCGCTTTTAGCAACTCAGAAATGAGGATATCCACCTCATTTGTTATAAGGTCATAGGCGTTGCTCAGGGGAGGGCTGAAGATGGTTTCATACTGAGAGATTTTCCCCAGAGGGATCTCTTCACCTATCATCAGGATAACCCTCTCACCTATCCTACTGACCTCCCTTGGGCCCAGAATCTGGGCTCCAAGCAATGTCTGCTTATCTGAATCGGCAATCAACTTAGCCCATACCTGGTTTCCGTCAAACATCTGCTTTCGGGTCATACCCTTTCTAACAACAGATAAGACCTCCAATCCCTCTCTTGCGGCTGCTCTTTCTGTTATTCCTACCGTTGCAACGGTAGTTCCAAAAATCTCCGCCCCAAATGTATTTAATGAGCCCAAAAAGGGTACGGTATTTCCGAAGTGGATATTCCGGCCTATGACCCTGCCATTCCTATTGGAGTGTGTTGCCAGGGCGGTAACAATCTTTTTCCCGTTTACCATATACCAGCCTTCGATGCAATCTCCCGCCGCATAGATACAAGGGTCACTTGTTTGAAGGTACTGATTCACCTCAATACCACCGGTTTTGCCGATCCCTAGTCCGGCTTTGTTGGCGAGCTCCACATTCGGAACGATTCCCTTGGCAACGAGGGCCCAGTCTGCTTCTAGCGTTTCACCGCTTGACAGAAAGAGTTTGATACCCTTTTTCCCAGACTCAGCCTTGGTAACGGACGTAGACAAGTGGATTGAGACCCCTGCACCTTCAACAATAGGATCCA
This sequence comes from Pseudomonadota bacterium, assembly GCA_015223015.1. Classification (GTDB taxonomy): domain Bacteria; phylum Desulfobacterota; class DSM-4660; order Desulfatiglandales; family B25-G16; genus JADFWK01. The sequence goes on along the minus strand of JADFWK010000137.1, from coordinate 1,920 downwards.
GTTTTTTCGCCATTTCAGGATCAAGTTGCTGTGAAAGAAGGCCTTTTGAAGATACTACTACAGAAACAGATGAATAGCCTTTTTTGATCAGTGTTTCAGCCATTTCAAGCCCAATTATTCCGCCCCCGAGGATAGCAGCTGTTTTTCCTCCGGGCATAACCGATTGAATCCTATGGGCATGTCTCAATTCTGTTGTAAGATAGTGTATTCTGTCTCCTTCAAGCCCTGGAATGTCCGGCATTTTATTAACAGCCCCGGTATTGATCAGTAAGATATCATAGGGTATCTCTTCCCCATCCACCCTGATAATCTTTTTCTCTCTGTCGATAGACTCCGCACTTCTTTCTGTATGTAACCCTATTCTCTTTTTTTCAAACCATCCTGGCGAAGCATAAAACATATCTTCAAACGATAAGGTATCCCTGAGAACGAACGGCTGTTCGCATGGTGTATATGCAGTCCTGGGCCTTTTTGTGTAAATATCAATCTGTGCCGGATTATTCAGCACTCTGAGGGTGTTTGCACACACGATACATGCCCCACCTCCCCCGATCATGACAACCTTCATCCTGGTCTCCCCTTTTAGAATTGATTTCTGTTACTATCCAGCCACCAAAATTTCCCTTGCTGATGAGGAAGTTTAACTCATTTTTTCCTTTGTGCCTGCCCGCCATCGGCTGCGCTTCAGGCGCTGGGAGGCGGGTCTTAGTGACTTTGTGGCGGAATAATTGAGATTTTGTTTTTATTTGGAAGGTAAGATATAATCTATAAGTTGTGAGATGCAAGAAAAAAAATATGAATACCGTCCGTTGTCTGTTGTCAGTAGTCAGTCGTATCTGTTCTTTCATGCGTTTGGTGAATGCAGAAGATTAGCACATGCTGGTCGCAAGTCATTCAAAATCATTTTTTTCGATCCTTTCAATGGCCAACTGATAACGGGCTGTTGCCCAAATCCCTTTTCGCTGGATCTAAAACGTTTTCTGACAAATCCAGGGCTCGCTCCAGGCGATGTCAAAACTCGCCTTTCGGGCTCAAACAGTTGACATCGCTTATCTTCCGCTTCGCTAAGATTTGTTAGCAAAAAACGCTTTAATGATCGCTTAAAAGGGATTTCCGTTTGGGCAACAGCCTGATAAGAATCGAATGGCGTTGCCAAGATATACAAAGGAGATCTCATGCCGTTAGCATTTCATTCTTTGACACATGGCCAAATCGCTTTTGGTTTCTTCAACATCGAAACTGATCTTCTGCTCTTGGAAAACTACTTCTTCTTCGCCCCTTGCTTTTGCACCATGGTGAAGCACATATCCGGGAAGCAGAGCCATGAATCGGATGATATTGGCCTGGCTGGCTACTCCATTGATCAACCAGAGGATATCGGCAACCTGACAGGGGCAATTCAGGGCACAGACCTCAGAGGTTTCATCGGCCATGTTTACCAAATGTTCCCCTTTCCGCGAAACCCTGAGGAGTTCAAGCAGAAACCGCATGGAGGTGCAAACAGGTCTGTTGTGGAAGAACTACTCAGCAGATGGGCGCGGTCTACCCAAATCCCGGTACTGGTGGAAGAGGGGGTACAGAGGGTTAGTATGGCCGAACTTCTCTTTAGCAAGGCAGTCTTTCATGAGTTAGTGGCCTACGTATGGCACGGCGGTATGCCAGGGTGGCAGGACAATATGAGACCAGACTATGTCATTGAGATGAAGGAGGCAATTAGAGAAAATAGATCACCTCTTTTTGCTGGTTTCGAACTTTAGGTCCTTTGGAGCATTACGGGTTTGTCGGCGTGCACTGAAAGGCATTTGGGAATTGTGAATTGTGAATTCAGGAATCTGTTGGTTGGATTGGTAGATCGTTGCGGGTTGCCCCTAAATCCGCAGGCGGAATAACGAACAACATACTTTCTATTTTAGAACTTTA
>JADFWK010000136.1 GCA_015223015.1 Pseudomonadota bacterium | reverse complement strand
TAAAATCGCTCTTGGTAGATGCCAGAAAACTATTGGCCCAATTGGGATATAGTAATGTCCTCTTTAAGGCCTTTGATGGAACCCTGGGCTGGAAGGAATACGCTCCGTTCGATGCTATTATGGTAACGGCTGGGGCACCGAGTCTACCAGAGCCGCTTATGGATCAGCTGGCAGATAATGGCCGAATGGTTATCCCTATTGGTGACAGATATACACAGGAACTGATAAAGGTTACGAGGAAGGGAGAACATTTAGAGCAAGAGAGCTTAGGGGGGTGTCGTTTTGTTAACCTCATTGGCATCCACGGTTGGAAAGATTAGGGGATTTGCATGAAGTTGAATGAATTTCCAGGGGATATCAGAGAATATCTGGTGCCTCGGCCTTCAGGTACCATGTTTTACCGATGTCTTGGGTGCAGGGGTATATTCGATAGTGACAGCCTGCTGTACACCTGCCCGTCGTGTGGTGGAATATTGATGCTCTCTTATGAACCAACAGGAGAAACTAGAGGTATAGAGGGTTCCCTGTGGAGAAAAATCTTTGACTATAGACGGATGCTAAATATCAGTCCTCTCAAGGGTATCTTCCGCTACTATGAGTTCGTTGCCCCTGTTATCCCTTTAGAATCCATTATATATCTTGGTGAAGCTCATACCCCCCTCGTTATGGCCAACAAAAATCTCGAAGAATTGGTAGGCCTTCCCTTCTACTTCAAGAATGAAGGACTGAATCCAAGTTTGTCTTTCAAGGATAGGGGAATGGCCTGCGCTTTGAGCTTTCTGAATTACCTAGCCAAAAAAAAGAATATAAAAAATCTATTAACTATCTGTGCGTCTACTGGTGATACCTCAGCCTCAGGGGCACTGTATTCTGCATATTTGACTAATTTTGTGAAATCGGTCGTGCTTCTCCCCAAAGGAAAGATCACCCTTCAGCAGCTTTCACAACCCCTGGGAAGTGGAGCAACCGTATTAGAGTTGCCAGGCGTATTCGATGATTGCATGAAGGTGGTTGAGGAGTTAAGTGAGAAATATAACGTTGCCCTGCTGAACTCCAAGAATAGCTGGAGAATTCTGGGCCAGGAGTCATATTCCTTTGAAATAGCGCAAGACTTTGATTATCAGGTGGGTGACAAGGTTGTTGTCGTTCCCATTGGCAATGCCGGCAATATAACCGCCATTATGAGCGGCTTTCTAAAATTTCTAAAGGCAAATGTCATTCCTGAAGCACCAAAAATTGTTGGCGTCCAGTCAACCCATGCCGACCCCGTGTATCGCTATTACCTGGAGGGTGACCCTTCTAAACGGCACTTTAAGCCAGTTACAGTAAAACCGAGTGTTGCCCAGGCAGCCATGATCGGCAATCCTGTTTCTATGCCACGGGTCATTGATTTGGTCAGGGAATATAACGGGGCAGCCGGTCAAAAAAGGGTATTCTTTGTATCGGTAACCGAACAGGAAATAATGGATTCCATGATAATAGCAAACAGAAATGGGCATATTGCCTGCACCCAGGGAGGAGAGTCTATGGCCGGGTTTATGAAGGCGGTAAACCAGGGCCTCGTTTCCAAATCAGAACTAGGTGTACTTAGTGCAACAGCTCATGTCCTTAAGTTCTCCCCCTTCCAGGAGATGTATTTCTCGAATGGATTCCCGTCCGAATTCGAGGTCAAGCCAAACAGAAAATTTGGGAACACCCCTCTTAGTATTGAACCAGCAGGTCTCGATAAACTACCAGAGCCTGGAAAGCCCCTCCACGGAAAGGACCTCGAGCGCTTCATTGAGGCGAGTGCAGCTAAAATAGCCAGCATCTTGGATCTAAAGAAACGATAGGTGGCTGTTAGTGGATCTTCATCACAAAAAACACAACCGACCACTGACAACTAACCACGGACAGTACCGAAAGATACATTGAAGATGAAAATAATTACCAGATATCTTTACAAGGAATTCTTTGCCTACTTCTTTATATCCCTGATTGCCTTTTTGGTACTCTATTTAGCGATAGACTTCTTTGGAAAAATAGACAACTTCTTTGAGGCGAGTGTGCCCTTAGGTGTAGCTCTTTCTTATTTTTTCTACCAGATACCTCTTATTGTCCAGCAGATCATACCCATATCAGTTCTTGTCTCCATTATGCTCATGTTTGGGCTCATGAATAAACACAATGAAATCTTGGCCTTGAGGGGTTCTGGATTAAACCTATTCAATCTATCGTATTCCCTCATAGGACTTTCCATTCTTATTGGGGTTGGTTCGTTTTTTATTTCTGAATCCATTGTGCCCATTACCAGTCCGAAGGCCAATAGAATATGGGATATCCAGGTTCAAAAAAGGGCCAGCAAAGGAGCCTATAAATTGTCTCACATCTGGTACCGGGGCGATGATTCCGTTTACCAGATCCGCACATTTGACAGCAGGAAGAACATAATAGAAGGTTTGACAATATTTTTCTTTGACAAAAACTTTACACTAATCAAAAGAATCGATGCGGGTAAGGCAACATGGAATGAGGACCAGTGGAACCTTGCTGATGGTCTCATCCAAACAATTGAGGCCGATGGATCCTGGAAATCGGTGAGGTTTAAGCATCGTTCAATACGCCTTCCCGAAGGTCCCGAAAATTTCAAACATACCATGAAGGCACCTGAAGAGATGAGTTTTTGGGAACTTAAAAATTATACGAGAAAAATAAGAAAGGAGGGTTATGATTCAACCAGAGGCGAGGTGGACCTGAACATCAAAATAGCCTTTCCCTTCATATCTCTGGTGCTTACCTTAGTGGGAATTCCTCTTGCCTTGAGAAAGAAGAAGGGGGGGATTCCTTTTAATATTACTATTGGTATCGGTATTAGTTTCCTTTATCTGTTGACATTTGGGCTGTCGCGCTCATTAGCTATATCCGGGGTCTTGCCCCCGATCTTAGGTGCGTGGATGGCGAACCTTCTCTTTTTGTTCCTCGGGATTTACCTCATGCTGGCAGAGCAGAGTTGAGGAAGGGCTTCAGGATGAAGGGATATGGGTCTCTAAGGCTGTTGCTATCTTCTTTTTAAGCTCGGTTAGATCAAAAGATTTAATAACATAGAAATCAGCAGCTATGGATTTAATATCTTCCTTGAAAGTGTCGTAGGCAGTGCAAAGTATTACCGGCATGTCGTAAAACTTATTCCTAATCTCCTGTAATAGATCCAGACCATTATAGTCGACCATCTTGATATCCAAGACAACCAGATCGGGTTTTTCTGTTTCTATCCTTTCGATCAACTTATGTCCATCTGCAGCTGTAACAACCTCATAGCCAGCTTCGCTCAACTCCTCAGAGTACAGTAGCCTGATATGCTCTTCATCATCAACAACTAAAATCTTAGCCATAGGTAACCTCCTTACAATGAATATTGATCAAATAATAAATTCCTGCGTTAGGCTCCTTTATTCCAGACTTGCACGAGAAGACTCTTGGAGGCCTCAAATTGGACACACTCTTCCTCGATGAATTC
>JADFWK010000135.1 GCA_015223015.1 Pseudomonadota bacterium | reverse complement strand
GTTGCTCCAGGCTGAAATCAAAGCTCATACAGAATGGGCCTGGATCTAGATCAATTTCCGATAGAGCTACCTTTACAGGGGTGTTTTCTAATAACTTTTTTTCCATTCTAATCACCTCCAACAAGAATCTCTCTCTAACACAATGAGCCCCTTACCAGTGGGCAAAATCGTTCGCAAGGAGCAAAGGTCTAGGCGTTACAATAACCTCTTCTCAAAAACTCTGTAACCTACCTGGGGAATGAGTCCTTAAAAGGAGCTAGCGAGATAGCAGCTACTTTAAAGATACTTTGTAACTATTTGTAAAGACATAGATTTTCTTTGGTATCCAAAAAAGCGTTGACAAACGATTCACAACAAAGTAAACAGGAAATTACAAACGGTAAGTAGGAGTTCAAAATAATTTTTTGGCCCAGCAGAAATGGTTTTTTCAACCTGTTCTCTCCACAGCTGTCTACTTTCCTTTTTTATTTCAAAGGTTTTGAGGAATCTCAAAAGGCCTGCCATGTGAACTTCACATACGGGCTTTTTTTGTATTTATTGGTACGGTTTATCTCCTAAATAAACCACTAACCACACTTTTCCAACCAAAAAACTTAAAAAAGGGGGGACACAATGAAAAAAAATTATTTGAGAGTTTTGATTTTTATGACCATCTTTGGGTTACTTTTTGCGGCGAATGCTTTTGCAGCACCACCGAGCAAATTGGTAATCGGCCATCCAGCATGCCTTTCAGGAAAGTATGCAAAGGCGGGTGAACAGGCTATTGGGGGAGTAAAGGCGTGTATTGATTGGGTGAATAATGTCTATGGTGGTATTTTGGTAGGTGGAAAGAGAGTTCCTCTTGAATATAAATACTACGATTGTGAGTCCAAAAAAGAGGGCGTGACAAGCCTTATCGAGCGGCTGATCACGGTTGATAAAGTGAACGTTGTTTTCTCGGCGTATAGCTCTGGGCTCACTCTTGCCGGAGCCCCTGTGGCAGAAAGATATAGCATGCTTTACATGGATCACGGCGGTGCCAGCGACCGAATTTTCCAGCAGGGATTCCAGTATATCGTGCAAACCATAGGACCTGGAAGTAAGTATCACGTGGGAACCCTTAGCATGATTGACCATTTTGATCCTGAAGCCAAAAAGGTTGCCTTGGCTTATGAGGACTCAGAATTCGCCCGGATGACCATGGGCGGTGCAGAAAAGCACGCCAAGAAACTTGGAAAAAAGATCGTTTTTAAAAGGACCTATCCAAAAGGTGTGACCGATCTAACTCCTTTGCTATCTGACATGAAAGCGAGGAAGCCTGATATAGTTGTTGGCGGTGGCCATTACGAGGACGGTCAGCTCTTTGCCCGGCAGATGTCAGACCTGGATATAAACGTGAAAGCCTTATCACTGGTGGCATCTGCTACCCTGCCTGCCTACTATAAAGCCCTGGGTGGCGGTATAGCAGAAGGTGTAATGGGTCCCTCTCACTGGGAATACGGGGTAACATTTTCCCCTGACGGGGCTATGAAGGTTGGCCTGGATTGGATTGGCCCGGGTCAGGATGAATTTGTGAGTCTTTTCAAAAAGGCCCTGGGCAAAGACATGATACCGGATTATCATGCCGCAGAAGCAGGAGCTCAGGTTTTAGCCTATGTAAAAGCTGTAGAGAATATAGGTTCTGTTGACCAGTTTAAAGTAAGGGCTGCTCTGGGCAAGCTCAAGTTTATGTCCTTCTATGGAGGATGGGATGTTGATGATACTGGGATGCAGATAGGTCACTCCATGGTAGACATGCAATGGCAGAATGGCAAAAGGGTTATTGTTTGGCCTCTGGAGGCAGCGACGGGCAACCTAATCTATCCGAAACCCAAGTTTTAGTTAAGCATAAAAAATCTCCTCTCCTTAGTGAAAAGTTTTTATTAGGGGAGGAGATTTTATATCTTAAGCCCTTATGCAGCAAACGAGGAAAGCATGATCTTTCAACTGTTGGTAGGAAATTTGACCCATGGGCTGCTCCTTGGAGGTGTCTATGGCGTGGCTACAATGGGGTTGAGCCTGATATTCGGTGTTATCAATGTGGTTAACGTGGGACATGGTCAATTTATCATGGTTGGGGCATTTGTAGCACTGACAATGTTTACCGCCCTGGGCCTATCTCCAGTGATAGCTATTCCGGTAGCCTTGGTTCTGGGTATGGCATTAGGATTTTTCTTCTTCTACACTGTGATGCGGAGATTAATCAAGGCCCCGGAGCTTACTTCACTTCTTGCCACCTTTGCTATGGGCATTCTTCTGGAGGAGATTGCTAAGCTTATTTTCGGCGCCGATTTCAGGGGCTATAATTGGGCTGTAGGTAAGATAACTTTACCTATAACCACTATACCCATGAGCAAAGTCTATGCGTTTGTCGGCAGCATAGTTATTGCATTGTTTCTATATTTCTGGTTTAGCAAAACAAGGTTAGGAACTGCAATGAGAGCTGTTATTGAGGATAACGAAGGGGCGAGGGTATGTGGGGTTAATGTAGGTTGGATCTATGCGCTAAGCTTTGCCATTGGGATTGGCCTAACCGTGATGAGCGGGGTCTTGCTTACCATGTTTATTCCGGTGGGTATCAACCCTTACATGGGCGGGCGCTATACACTGAAGGCCTTTGTCATAGCCGTCCTGGGTGGGCTTACCTCTCCTTATGGTGCCTTTTTCGCAGGGTTGATATTTGGCCTTATAGAGAACGGTGCTTACACCTTGTTTGCGCAGATACCAGGAGTAGCACCTTTCCCTTTGACAGTATCTCTGGCGTTTTGGATGCTATTTTTTCTCCTTTTAGTAAAACCCACTGGACTTTTGGGGAAGTAAGTGAAGAAGACTCTACCTAAGTATTATCCACTCATTCCTGTCTTTGCTGCATACCTCATCATGTTTTTAGTCGGTTTCTCTATCCCGGGTATGTGGCAGATGGTAGCATTGCTTGCCTTTTATTGTGCACTGGGCCAGTCCTGGAACATATTTATGGGAATGACAGGCTATGTAGATTTTGGCTATGTAACCTTTATAGCCTTAGGCACGTATGGAATGTCATTGGGGATAACGTACCTCTCTCAGTATGAATGGCTTGGTATAGGTATCATAGTTATTGGGTTCATTCTTGCCCTGTTCCTTGCATCTTTATCGGCACTTCTTGAAGCGTTCATTGCCTTAAGACTCAGGGGGGCCTATTTTGCCATAGCCTGTATAGGCATAAATGAGGGGCTCAGGTATTTGATAGAGGGGGCAAAATTTTGGGGTGGCTCTGAAGGCTTAATATTCTTCGGGGCGCTAGTGCAGGCCTTGGGAAGGGAGACAGTTAACCAACTGACCACATTCTGGGCCGATTTTTCAGTCTTTATTATAGCCGCCTTGGCTGCTTTTTTGAATATGCATTATATGAGGAGCAAGATTGGCTATGCCCTGACTGCAGTAAGGGAAGATGAAGATGCAGCCAAGGTCATGGGGATCAATGCGAACAAGTACAAAACAATTGCCTTTTTGACCAGTGGCTGGCTTGGAGCAGCTGTTGGGGCTATGGCCTGGGGGTTAAAGCTCGGCTATGTATACCCAGGCGATGTGTTTGTAATACATTACACGGTGGAGTGTATAGTGGTGGTTCTGCTTGGCGGAGCAGGTACCCTCCTAGGGCCAGTAATAGGAGGACTTATCTACGGGCTATCGAAATACTGGCTCGCGGTCATCATGCCAGGATTTCAACTCCTCATATTTGCACCAATCATTATTATCATAATTGTGGTAGCACCAGAGGGGGTTGTAGGACTGCTGAAGAGTAAATTAAAGGGCACAAAATTGGAAATGTTTATCGAATAGGTAGAATTTAGTTCGCTTCGCTCAGAATTGGAATAGTGGAGTGATGGAGTATTGGGATGATGGGTAAATTTGTCCTGACCAGCGTAAAAGATCTACTATGCAATAAGTTGTAGAAATTCCGAGGTATAATCATGGCCTTGTTAAAGCTTGAGAACGTAACAAAACGCTTTGGGGGTTTGGTAGCAGTCGATAAGGTGAGTCTCGAAATTCAACCAGGCGAGTTCATTGGCATAGTGGGGCCCAACGGGAGCGGGAAAACCACCCTTTTTAATGTTATCAACGGAGTTTATCGCCCAGAAGAAGGAAAAGTCATCTTTGACGGAAAAGATATCACTCGAATGCCTGCGTTCAAAAGAACACCACTTGGGCTGGGGAGAACCTTTCAGATTCCCAGGCCATTTGGATCGGCAAGCGTGAGGGAAAATGTAGCGATTGGTGCTATGTTTGGCACATTGGCAGATAAAGTCACTGTTGATAACGCCCTGGAAATTGCAGATCGGTATATTAATATGGTTGGATTGGAGGCTTATAGGGATAAGGCTGCCGGGACCCTTACCCCTGTGGAGAAAAAATTGATGGAAATTGCTCGGGCCCTGGCAATGAGGCCAAAACTCCTTCTGATGGATGAAGCTATGGCAGGGATGAATCCCAAGGATATCGATGGTATGGTCAAGTTTATCAAAAGGATAAAAGAGGAAGAGAAGATAGCGATAGTGTCTATGGTCGAGCACATCATGAGAGCAGTAGCTGGATTGGCCGAGAGAGTAGTGGTAATGAATCAAGGTGCGAAGTTGGTAGATGCCAAAACAGAGGAGGCCTTGACTGATCCAAGGGTGGTTGAGGTATATTTAGGGCATCCTGCGGATGAATCCAAATGGCGATCTGATGTTTGGAAAGAAGTGAGAAATAAGGATGAATAGTATGTTAAGGGTCGAAAATCTTGAATCTGGCTATGGACCCATGCAGGTATTATGGAAACCAAGTTTAGAGGTTAAGAAAGGCTCTATAACATCCCTGCTCGGGCCTAACGGTGTGGGAAAATCAACCTTCCTCCTAACTGTGTTAGGTTCGGTGGAGCCCTGGGGAGGGAAAATCTTTTATGAAGATGAGGAGATAACTCATCTTCCAACCCATAAGAAAGTGGATTTAGGTATTTCCCTGGTTCCAGAGGGAAAGCATCTATTTGTAGGCATGAATGTCCATGAGAATTTAATCATGGGGGCCTATCGCAAGGAAGCTATTCAAAACGTAAATAATTCCCTTGAGCTTGTTTACTCTTTATTCCCTATCCTAAAGGAAAGAGATAGGCAGCGAGCTGGCACACTGAGTGGAGGACAGCAGCAGATGCTGACCATAGCTCGGGCACTGATGGCAAAACCAAAAATGGTCATGCTCGATGAGCCGAGTCAGGGATTGGCACCAATACTGGTAGGAGAGGTTTTTGAGACGATTAAGAAACTACAAGCTGAAGTGGGCTTAACCATGCTTCTTGTAGAGCAAAATGCTGAGGCCTCCCTCAATGCTGCAAACTATGTATACATCATGCTTGAAGGTCAGATAAAGGCCGAAGGAACTACAGAAGACATTAGGGGTTCATCTGACATAAGAGAGGCCTATCTGGGAATATAGGCATTCCCCCTTTTACTCCTACTTATGCACTAACTCCTGATATGCCTCCTGAATTTCTTTGAATTTCTTCTCGGCCAAAACCTTAAATTCATCCCCGAGATGATTTACCTTGTCTGGATGATATTTGATAGCCAGTTTTCTGTAAGCCGCCTTAACTTCATTGAGTGGAGCACCTTTTTCTACTCCTAAAATCTGATACGGATCACGTTTTGAGAATCTTCGATCCGTTTGGGCCTTCTGTTGCTGCTCCTCTTGGTAGTATTCCCGTTTAGTGCCCTCCCCTTCCTGGTGGTAAGCCTCCTGATACCTCGCCCTCATCTTGGCTCGCCGGTAAATAAAATGATACCAGTACAGGACCCCCAATATTATCAAGTCATCAATCCATCCTAAGCCTGCAAAAAAATCAGGCACGATATCATAAGGGGAAATAACATACAGTATCAGCACTAGATAGATCAAAAATCTCATTACATAAAAACCTTTTTTAGAGATTTATCTTGGTACCAACACTACTAAGGGTGAAGGATGAAGGAAATTCCTCAGAGAATCTCTTAATAGCCTCCCAGCCTGTGCAATGCATGGGGATGATGACTTCCGGTTTAATCTTTTTAAATTCTGTAATCGTTTTCTCTATTATAGGCTCAAAAACGGGCCCTGACAGATGAAAACCACCCAAAACGGCATGAATTCTATCGATCCCTGTTATCTTTTTGGCATAAAAAACAGTATTAATAATGCCGGAATGAGCGCATCCAGAGATCACTACCAGCCCCTTTTCTTTTAGATTTATTGCAAGGGCCTGATCATCACGTATGGGGTCAGGCTCTATCTTTCCATCCCTTTCCAAAGAGGCATTCGGTAACCCCTTTTCAAATTCCGTTACCCTTTCCACCTCGCCCGTCACCAGTATCATGCCTTGTGCCAGCAGAGATGGGGAGCTCTTTTCAGCAATCTGAATGCCCGCACTCTCCATATCCTTCCTTATAAGGGTTTGAGGAAACCTCAGTTTTCTCCCATCATCGAGTCCAAAAAAACGCTGAGCAATAAAGGCGTCAGGGTGCACTGTTAACGGGATAGATTTCCCCAGACTCTTAACTATGGGATACAGTGCACCAGTGTGATCCATATGACCATGGCTAATGACAATGGCCTCTATCTGCCCTAGATCTAACCCTAGAATCCCCACGTTATGGAGAACGCCAACCTTGGTATAGCCGCAATCAAAAAGAATAGTGTGAGATTCCTCACCGCTCTTTACCGTGACCAGAAGAGAGAGGCCATGCTCGGCCAACAGGGCATCATCGGGAATCTCTCCGCCCATTGCCAATGGAGGCCTCGTAGCTACAGGAGAATTCCTGAGAAGAACATCTACATAGTTGTCCATCACGGTTACAACCTCAACGCTCTCTACCTCTTTCAATCTATCTATCACTTCATTCATTACTACTGCCCATCCTTTCTTCTAAGAAAAAACATTTGAGGACACTCCTATCTTCTTCACAGCCCATAAAAAATAAAGATAAGGAATAAAAAGTTGTCTAATTATACAACAAAACCTGTTTTCACTACAACACTTCTTGAATTTAGCTCTTTTTATTGCTTCTCATCCCAACAGAACGCATTCTCCTGGTCAAAATCAGGAGTTAAGTGGTCTTCCGATCTGAACGGATAGGGCTGGAAGTATACATTCTCGAAGCCCAATTCCTCTGCTTTGCCCAGAACCGCATCATACTCCTCTGGTGAAATGCCCCTGTTTATTTGGTTTGGCACATTATTACATGGCTGAAACTGGCTCATAAGGCTTATGCAGACCTGGGTCGAAAGGTTAGCAGCAATCCATTCCAGTATTTCGCATGATTCTTCGCTGCACCCCGGTAAAATCAGGTGTCTCAGAATCAAGCCTTTCTGTGCGTTTCCCTGATTATCAACCTCAAGATCTCCTACCTGTCTATACATCTCGCCAATTGCCTCAGTAGCTCTCTCGGCATAGTCTGATGCCTTTGAAAACCTCTGTGCGGTATCATTTCTGATATATTTGAAATCAGGCAGGTAAACGTCAACGATTCCGGCGAGCTTTCGGATCGTTTCAAAGGAATCATACGCACCGGTATTGTACACGATGGGGATCTTCAGGCCTTGAGCAAAAGCCCTGTGCAATGCCTCAAGAATAGGAAGGATAGCATGTGTCGGTGTAACCAAGTTAACATTCAATGCCTTTCTTTCCTGCAGGAAAAGAAAGATGGAGGCGAGTTTTTCAGGGGAAACAGGAGACCCATGAATCTGCCAGCTAATCTGATAATTCTGGCAGAAGGTACATTTGAGGTTGCAACCTGCAAAGAATACGGTTCCTGAACCAGAAAACGAAGATCCTGTTTTTACCTTCCTTTTGTAATCATAGTAGCCGCTCAGACATGGTTCTTCTCCGAAATGAAGGCAAAAATGAGACACAATGGGGAGATTGCCGACCCCGCAGAACCCTTTTTCCCCTATAGCCCTATTTGCATGACACATCCTCGGGCAGAGTTGACAATCCTCGTAGTTTGCTGCCAGCTCACGCAAGGCGCTTTCAATTCTGCCTATTTTTTCGTCCCTTTTTTGCATTGACAGAGAGGAATCAATTTCGTAATGTCACATGAATTTAGCAAGACTACTATACAATTCACTATGGCTATGGAATAAAACCTTAGTGCTTCGATTTGCAAATACGGTGACGTATTCTTACAAGTATGATAAAAACCATTGCTCACTCAGCACTAAGTCCTGAGTAAATAAGTTCGTCACCGAACTTATGAATCGAAGGACTTAGCAATCGTAAAAGAAATCCCTGAATATCTTCCAGCCTTTTTGATGGCCAAGGGCAAATAGATGAAAATCAAGTTTTGGGGTACCAGGGGATCAACTCCTGTGCCAGGAAAAGACACGATTATCTACGGGGGAAATACCACCTGCCTGGAAATAGACCTCAGGGGCGGAAAAAAGGTAGTTATAGATGCCGGCACCGGGATCCGATCTCTCGGCAATCATTTTGAATCCCGCAGAGAAGTTGTAGATATCCACCTTCTTATGACCCATATTCACTGGGATCACATTCTTGGTTTCCCCTTTTTTTTCCCAATTTATAGATCCTCAACGAAAATCCTGGTTGATGGTTATAGCTTAGGCATGAAAGGCCTTCGATACAGCTTTGACAATAAGATGGGAGATGGTTTCTTCCCAATCAGGTTTGAGGAACTCAAGTCCGACATACAATTTGACAGCAAAGTAACCCAAAGCTCCCTAGAAATCGATGGCACCCTTATAGACAGCATTCCTCTCCGTCATCCACAGGGAGGGTTGGGATTTAGATTTCGGGAAGAACATAAGACCCTTGTTTTTTTGACCGACAACGAGCTTGATGTAACGGGAAACTCTTTCGGTGATTATGTTGAATTTTGCCAGGGAGCGGATATCCTTATCCATGATAGCCAGTTCACACCTGAAGAGATACCAAGGCACAGGGGCTGGGGACACTCTGATTATCAATCAGCATTAGACCTTGCTTTTGAGGCTCATGTGAAAAAACTGGTCCTCTTCCACCACGCACCGGAGAGAAAGGACAGCGACATAATAAAAATTGCAATGCTCTGCCAAGACTCGGTTAGCAAAAGGGGTTCGAGCCTGGAGGTAGAGCCCGCCAAAGAAAATTCTGTTCTCGTGCTGTAGGGGATGTAGGTTACCGTGGAAGTTCAGACATAATATCTGATAAGCCGGACAACAACTCCATGATCCTTTCCGCCTTATCCGGTTCTAATGTCCCCAAACCGCAGGCCGGGGTAATCAATGACCTTTCCGCCACAACACCTTTCTTGATTCCCCATTCATACAATCTATTGAGTCCTTTTTCTAACTGGATCTTGAGATCGTTCAGGGTTTCTTTTCCGCTAAAAGAGGTAGTAGGAACCACTCCCCATGCTATTGTTCCCCCCTCCTCCAGAAATCTCACGATCTCATCCCGGTACAGCAAAAAATAATCCATATAATCAAATGCATCAAAATTTACTATATCAATTCCTGTTTCAATTATCATGGACCAATCCGTGTTTCCACAGCAGTGGATCCCAATCAATGCAGGACTTCTGGAGTGCAAGTACTCGACAACCTCTCCTATAAGCTTAATGACTACTTCTCTCCGAATGGGCGTAAAGGCTGAACCGAAACCTGACAGATATGGCTCATCGATAAACAAAATGGGCCTCTTACCGGATGTGGACATCTTCTTGATGAGCCAAAGGGCCTTGATGGCCAAGCCTTTGACTATGGTGTCCATAATTTCGCCATTATAGAGAGCAGACCTTCCACTAGAGTCCTTCAGACTTCCTGCGAAGGTGATGGGACCTGCTATCTGCCCCTTAATAAAAGACCCATAGCTTTGCGGGCTTTCTTCAATCAATTCCAGAAGTTTGTAAAGGCCAGTTGCATGGTCAACACCAATGGCAAAATAATCCATATCAACCGCCAAAAAATGCTCATAAAAGGAAACAAGCTCAGTCTCCGAGTTTTTGGCGGCGTGAACCGTAATGGCATTTTTTTCATGGTTCAGTCTGAGCAAAGGAAGCCCTTGACTTGCCTGGATAGACATATCCTCAAGAGAGCTTCGTTTCACGAATTGAGGCCAGAAAGGAATATCATGAAAAATCTCAAGGATGCGCTGGCAGGTATTATCCACATCCAGGAAAGGTACGCTCCCGACACCGGTAGCCTTAAAATTGAAAGAGAGGCTTTCTTTCAATTGATTCTTTGCTCCACCCTCTCGATATATTCTTTTGAGCGCGTGTCCACTTTCACTCTGTCCCCAACGTTTAAGAAGAGCGGAACCTGAATTACACCTCCTGATTCCAAAGTGGCTGGTTTAGTACCTCCGGTCACTGTGTTACCTTTAACCCCCGGTTCGGTCCGGGTAATCTCTAAATCAACGAAATTGGGGAGTTCTACATCCACTATGCGCTCATTGTATATCAGCACCTTAACATTGGTATTTTCTTTCAAGAATAATCTATTGTCCTTCAACTGTTCAGCTTTCAAAAAAATCTGATCGTAGGTTTCGATATCCATAAAACAGAATTCATCTCTATCCTGGTAGAGGTATTGTATTTCCTTCTCCTCGATATTAGGAGGGGTAATCTTTTCTCCAGCCCTAAATGTCTTCTCCAATACCTGGCCGGTGATAATATTCTTCAGCTTTGTCCTGACAAACGCTCCGCCCTTCCCTGGCTTTACATGCAAAAATTCCATAATCGTTAATGGCTTTCCATCCAATTCAATCTTTAGCCCAGTTCTAAAGTCTGCCGTTGAATACATCAAAGGTTTCTCTCCTTTGGTAAGTTATTCTCCAGTACAATTAATGCAAAGACACAGGCTCAAGCTTTCTGTACAAGATTCACACCCTTCCTTGACTCTATAGTAGAAAGCCACCTTTCCAAGATGCCAATGAACTTTACTTTTTGTTCTCTCACTATGCCCTCTGTGCCTTTTCCCTGGTCTCCTGTTTCCTCTATCTCCATCAATTCTTTGAGCCTCTTCTTCGATTTCGCATCATCTGGAGAGTCTCTCAGCACCTGTTGATATGTTCTTATTGCCTCATCCAACGCTCCTTGGTTATAGTAGATCTCCGCTAAGGTAGGGGTTGGAAGAACGGGTTTTTCTTCTTGACTAGGAGAGCTCAGTTCAGAGAGCAGTTGGGCCGCCTCCTTATCACTCTTATGATGTGCCAAATAAAGCTCTAACGCCTTAATAGCCTCTCTAAGCCTATCTTCTTTTCTGAAAACTTTAGCTTGTAGTTTAAAAACAGAAGATAACTCCCCAATTTTGTGAGCTAATTTTTCTAATTCTTTTTCTGCAAGGTCCAGATGGCCCTGGCTAAAATATGTTTCTGCCAGAAGCTTTCTGATATTCATATCATCTGGGAATATTTCCAGCGCCTTAACGCATGCCTTTACGGCTATCTCCGTCCTTCCTTCTTCTATAAGTAGTCTGATAAGGAGAACACTTGCATTTGGTGTTTCTATCTTGTCTATTATTTCTTTATCGAGCAAATCTGAAGCACTCACTGCCAACTCCTGCTTTATTGTTGCTTCCCGTTTTTATTCTCAGATCCCTGACCCCTGCCATTCCACTCTCTTTTGAAACGATAAATAATCTCATTGTCTTTTACCAATCCTAATTCCTTGCGAGCCACTGACTCCAGGTATTGACGATCCTCCCTCAGTCTCCTGATCTCAGCGGCGAGCAGTTTATTCTTTTCTTCCAGTTCCTTTATTACAGCGAGAGATCTCTCATTTTCTTTTTGCATCTTATAAAGGTCCAGTAGTGCGTGCCGTCCAAAGATTAACCAAACAGCCAAAAGCAGAGCAACAAAAGAAAAAGCAAATATATAGATTAAATGATTCTTTTTAAGATACCGCAAACCTAGTACACCTTTTCAGGTTCCCACTGGGCAGCTATAATAATGGAGCTAACCCCTGCATCCTTAGCTAGATCCATTATACTTACCACCAGTCCATGCCTGACATCCTTGTCGGCCTGGAGCATAAGGCCAATTCTTTTTTCTTTGCTCATCTCTTTGAGCCTGAGGTGGAGATTCTTTAAGCTAACTTTTTCTCCTTGCAGGTAACAATTTCCCGTTCTATCGAGGGCCAGAACTATATTATCGGCTGATCGATCCGGTCCTTTTTCCAAGATATCAGGCAACGAAATATCAATCCCTGAAATTATTTCAAAATGAGACGTCAGCATAAAGAAAATAAGAAGCAAAAATACGATGTCAATGAGAGGCGCAATGCTTATGCCAAGGCTGCTTTCCTCTCGCTTCGGCTGGCTAAACCGCATCTTCTCCACTCCCTTCGATGGTGTCTACAAGTCCAATAGAGTTCTCTTCCATTTCAAAGACAAGGACCTGCGCCTTGTCTGTGAGAAAACGATAGGCAACCAGCGTAGGTATGGCTACTATTAGGCCTGCTGCTGTTGTGATCAGTGCCTCAGCAATACCTCCTGCAAGCGGTGCAGAACCACCAATACCATGTACAGAGATAGCGTTAAAGGTTTTTATCATGCCTGAAACAGTACCAAGCAAGCCAAGCAACGGAGAGAGATTAGCAATGGTTAGCAGGATCCCAATATTTCTTTCCAATACGACACCTTCTCTCCTTCCCTTGTCTTCAATAGCCTCTTTAACCAGCCACATTCCTCTGCCTACATTTCTTAAACCTGCCAGAAAAATTCTCGCGATGGAAGAGCTGTGTCCCTGGCAGAGAAAAATCGCTTCTTCTATCTTATCTCGCTTCACCAGCTCTTCAACCTTATCAATAAAATCCTTTGGTATGATTAACTTCCGCCTCAGCACCCATATCCTCTCCAAGAATATAGCCAGGCAGGCCACAGAACAAAAAAGGATGGGATACATAAAAGGTCCGCCTTTGATAACCAGTTTAATCAATGTTCTCCTCCAACGAAATTTGAGGACTACTCACCTACCGAGCAGTAGCTAAAATACCTTCTAAAAAATTTAAAGTCAAGGATACCCTCATCTGGTCCAGGGTAACGTCAAAGTCCAGGGCATGGTTTTTCTATACCCCTGGCCCAGACCTGGTTTACAAAGAATCAGCATATGGAGTTCAGCCGCGAAATAATGTATCTCTCATATCATAATCCAATAACGTCGCGCCTCCCGATCCCGTCCCGGTCTCGGGACGGGGAGGGCAGGCCTTACATAGTCTAGATCAGTGGGCGTGGTCAGAGGCCATCGCCTTTGCCTGGAATTGTCTATGGTTTGCCAAATAATTTCAAATGACAAAATCCAAATGACAAATCAAATCCAAATGCTTAAATGCCCAAACCGTCGCTCAAGTGAGCAAGCTGTGCCAAAGCAATTGAAGTTAGGCAGATGACAAACGAGTAACAAGGAACCAGCAACAAGCAACGAATCCCACTAATATTAGGATAGCAAGATTGGGTTTTTGGGCTTTGACATTCATTTTGCATTTGAGCTTTGTCATTTGACATTCAACCTGGGGAACTCAAAGCCCGCGCCTCGCGGGACAGCCTCCTTCAAGGGGCACATCAAAGCCACGTCCTGTGGGCCTGGGTTCTTTACTTTGTATAATCCAAAGCAGTTTTAGTGGAAAGCCTGAGAAAACGAAATGCACGGACAATTCAGGCTGTTGCCGAAATCCCTTTTCTCTTAGTCTAAAACGTTTTCTGACAAATCTAAGGCTCACTCCAGGCGATGTCAAAACTCGCCTTTAGGGCTCAAACAGTTGACATCGCTTATCTTCCACTTCG
>JADFWK010000134.1 GCA_015223015.1 Pseudomonadota bacterium | reverse complement strand
CTCCATCTATATAAACCATTTTGAAACGCCCACTCATCTAAACTATGTGGGGCATAATCCAAAAAAAAGATACCCATACCCTGGACTTTGACGTTACCCTGCAGGATAGCATGCCTGCCGTGGCTTACCGCGGGATTAACCTTGAAAAGACTTATTGATATGGAAAAAACATGCTATAAGAGCCCTGCTCTCTATTAGCCTCCTGTTAGGCTTGCATTCATCACCTCGCTGTGTCACGGCCATGGGAAGACCAAAACCACTTTGGAAAGAGGGATGAAATTGAAACATTACGACCAATTCAAAACCTATTTGGCCCTGAATACAGCCATAGTTTTTTGGGGACTCTCATTTGTGGTCACAAAGGTGGCCTTGGAGAGTTTTTCTCCATTCACCCTCATCTTTGCCCGCTTTGCGTTAGCCTCTTGCCTGTTTTTGGCCCTGATGGCACATCGTGGCCTCCCCTCTTTTACCAGGAAAGACCATATCAAGATGTTCATTCTCGCCCTGTTTGAACCAGGTCTGTATTTCACCTTTGAAACCATCGGGCTTCAGTACACCACAGCGCCGAAAGCAGCCTTGATTATCGCCACAATACCAGTAGTAGTGATGGTATTTGCTGCTTTCTTTCTGGGCGAGCATACGAGCTTACCAAGTCTCTTTGGCATCGGCTTATCCCTTGCCGGGATCGCCGTGCTGGTGGTGGGAGATCCACAATTCAGTTGGAATCTGGGTGGCCCCATGCGCGGCGACATTCTCATCTTCGGGGCTGTCTTCTCAGCAGCTATCTACATTGTTAGTGCCAGGGATCTGGGGCGAAACCATTCGCCATTAGAGATCACCAGCATGCAAGCCATTTACGCAGCAATCTTTTATGCACCGGCATTCCTCTGGGAACTACCAGGAATAGAGTGGTCAGCAATGAGCGGTCGTTCTGTGCAAGCACTCCTTTATCTCACCATCTTTGCCACCATTGGTGCTTTTCTCTGTTATAATTATGCTCTATCCAGGATACCTGCCTCCCGAGCGGCTGTCTTCATCAATGGCATTCCAGTGGTGACTGCCTTGGGTGCCTGGATACTGTTGGGTGAAAGCCTCACCCCGGTGCAAGCCGCTGGCGGTGTTTTAGTGTTATGCGCTGTTTTCCTGACCAATCTCCCTGGATGGTGGGCAGCACGCAGGAATTGGGCAAACCTTTCCACAGACTCCGAGGCTTGAGGAATGACAGGGAAGGCTCCTCTCTTGAAATGCTTTTTCCATTGACACTGACACGTCTTTCTCCTACACTCGCCGTTACCAAAAGCCCGGTCTAGCTCAAGTGGCCGAATTTGTTTTAGCCGATCGGAAAATGAATATGCCACCTCTGCACAACCCTGGCCTAGACCCCTGGCCCAGACCCGCCTGCCGGATGGCGGGCAGGCCTGGCTTATAAGCCTAATGTTCTGTTCCAAGCACATAGCTCATTATAGACCTAGCAGGCTGATTAGAGCATATAGCGCCAGGGCAGGCTGACTTTTAAAAGCTGAGTTCCCCAAACGCAGCTTCCGAAATACTGCTGACACATAAGCGTTTTTTTGCAAGTCGAGCTAGTGCGTGCCTGAGCATTTTTGTCATGTGGGCAGGAAGAAGCTCTCCGAGCTCGATGCCCCGTTCTGTCAGAAATAGGGGTTGTGGAAAGTCCTCTAAAACCGTGTTTGAAAGAGTGCACGGTAAGATCATCTTAAATGAGAGGGGGAGGGAAAATGGATCCCAAACATATTCTTAAAGGAAAAAGGGTGTTGATCGTGGATGATGAAGAGGACATCCTGGAGTTCTTAGTCGAGCTCCTGGATATGTGTAAAATTGATACTGCTTCTACCTTTGAAGAGGCAAAAGAGCTGCTTGAAAAAAATTTCTACCAGATTACAGTCCTTGATATCATGGGAGTCCGGGGGTATGAACTGCTGGACATTGCCAAAAGAAGGGACATACCTGCCCTGATGCTCACGGCCCACGCGATCTCAAAAGACAATCTGAAAAAATCGTTTGAAAAGGGCGCCTCTTTTTATGTGCCCAAAGATGAAATCAACAACATTGCTGTCTTTCTAGCCGACATCCTTGAGGCCCGGGAAAAAAATAAGAATGTGTTCGTTAGGTGGTACGAAAGGCTCAGCGGTTTCTGTGACAGGAGGTTTGGCCCAAACTGGAAGGACGAGGACCCGGAATTCTGGGATTCACTCTTGAAGTATTAGGGCACTAACCCAGCTCGTTTCAATTCAGTACACTAGATTGACGCTTTGGCATGATTGGTTGAAACCTTTAATAACATAATTTCCTTGAGGGAGAGGGGGCACCCGGGGGGATTATTTGGTGATTGTCAAAGGCAGCTCAACCATAAATTTGGCACCTTTTCCTTCATCACTCTCAAGAGACAACTGGCCACCCATATCCTCTATCAAGACCATTACTCCGGCCAGGCCCAACCCATGACCCCTGACAGTGTAAGAGTCAGTGGCATTCATTTGAAAATAACTCTCAAAAATCCTTTTATGATAGATTGAGGGTATCCCCTCACCATCATCCTTTACTGAAAAAAACAGATAATCATGCTTTTTCTCAACTGTCAGTTCCACACAGCTTTTTCTATATTTTAATGCATTGTTCAAGAGGTTCCGAAGAATCTGTTTTATCTTTGGCTCATCCAGCGAAAGCTCCTCGCGCCAAAGACCTTCATCTATGAAAATCATGAGCCCCTTTTCCTCTGTTGCACTTCGCAGTTGCCGCAGATCGCTACACACTTTAATTTTTTCTGATGCTCGGTAGTCGACCAGGTCGAATATTTCCACCAGAGCCTCTTCAATCAGATCCGAAACTTTTATCCGGCTTACATTCAGCACTCCCTGCTTGGATCTCTCCAGTTCCAGGGAATCGTTCACCAGTCCCTGGATCACCCTCGTATTCCTCAGTGTTCTTACCAGGACTTTTTCCTGTCTTTCTGTAAGCGGGCCATATTTTTCCAGCTTTCCTAGCAGTGAGGTGATCCCTGCCTCGATTACCGCCAAGGGTACCTTGAGGTCATGAATAAAGAGTTGAAGGCTTATTTTTTCTCGGTGCATATGGAAACCTCTATCTCATCCCTCATGGTTATCTGCCGAACCTTGCGAAGAGTGTGGAACTCCTCCCTCACCTCATGCCGGGGATACCACTGTTTGACTCGACCCTATAATTTCAGACTATATCAAGTCCTTTCAAAAAAATCAAACTGACGAATCCCTCCACAGATCCCTCTCTCCATCTAATCCTGCAATAGCCCTCACATGCTAAAACGTATCATGGTGAACAAACTCGTCAATCTCTCTGCGAGCAGGTGCCTTAACTTCCTTGGCAGGATAACCAAGCGGGATGAGCGTTACCACCTCATATCCATCTGGTACCTCTAATATCTCCTTTGCCTTATCGTGATCAAACAGACCAACAATAACTGTTCCCAGGTTCAGGTGGTGGGCAGCAAGGCACAGGTTCTGTGTGGCAAGTCCAATGTCGAACATAAACCAATCCCCTAATTTGGTCGTAGCTTGGCCCTTTTTATAACCTGAGCTCTGAAGCTTGCCACACAGCGTAATGACCACGGGGGCTTCTACCATGGCTTTCGTTGCCGGATTTCCAGGTGCCAAGGTCTCTTGGAGTTTCTGTTTGATTGTTGAATCGTTAACCACAATCGCCTCCCAGCACTGGGTGTTAGCCCAGGAAGGTGCCCACCTGATGGCCTCGAGGATTTTATTGAGTGCATCTTCTGGTATCTCTCGTTCTTCATATCTCCTAATGCTCCGTCTTCCTTTGATGATTTCCATAAAATCTGCCATGAATAACCTCCGCACAGTGTTTGTTGAGTTATTTGGGTTTATTGTGTTTGTTGAGTTCAAATCCGCTCAGTGACAAATCACAATCCAATTTTGATAATGAATATGGTAGATTTTGTCTGCTTTTGTCAATCACTTTCATTTTTAAGCAGTCTTCACATATTTGATTCGCTTATCCATTACTTAGTGCCTTAGTGTACAAATCTTCTTTTTACATTATGGTAGCCTCATGGTATCCTTTGAGAAAGTCATAATGGAAAAAACCTTATTCAAGGAGGAGAATTTGGTGAAATTGAGGCTCTTTTTTTTGCTTGGTATTGTGCTGTTGTTTTTATCCAGTGCCTATGGCGAGGAATCTGAGCGTAGGCGCTTCCCCTCCTTGATATCCTCTCTCGATGCCCCTGCGCAGCTTGATTTTTGTAAGGAAAGGGTACCGATTGAAATTCAGGGTATAAAAGAGCGGCTTGAAAAAGAGCTCCTTCTGAGCCTCTGGGATCGACCTCAGGTGATTCTCTGGTTAAAGAGGGTCCCCCGCTATATGCCCCATATCGAAAGCATGCTCAAAGAAAACAATGTGCCCGACGATCTCAAATACATGGCTATTGCTGAAAGCGCCCTGAGGCCTCATGTGAGCTCAAAGAGGGCGGCAATAGGATTCTGGCAGTTCATGAAGGACACAGGCCGAAAATACGGCCTCACTATCAACGAACACATTGATGAAAGACGAAACCTGTTTGCCTCTACTCGAGCGGCAATTCGGTATCTAAAGGACCTTCATGAAAAACTGGGATCATGGACCCTGGCAGCTGCAGCGTACAACATGGGTGAACAGGGCCTGGAGGCAGAGATCCTGGAGCAAGGAACCGATAACTATTATCAGCTTTATCTCCCCTTAGAAACCCAACGGTTTATCTTTCGGATTCTGTCCGTAAAGCTAATTGTATCCAACCCTGAGCAATATGGCTTCTATCTGTCTGAAGGGGATTTCTACCCGCCCCTGGAATTCGACCGGATCAACCTAACGTGTCCCCATGATACGCCCATACGGATCATTGCTGAGGCAGCTAAGACCCATTTCAAGGCAATCAAGGACTTGAATCCAGAAATTCGGGGCCATTACCTGGCTCAAGGAAGTCATACCCTTTTGATTCCAAAGGGTTCACCCAAAGATTTTCACCACCAGTATCACAAACTCTTCCAGCAGTGGGTGGCATCGAAAAAGGAGGCAATCTATATTGTAAAAGCGGGAGACAATCTCTCGTTGATCGCAGATCGGTTCAATGTTCCCCTGGTATCCCTCCTCATTTGGAATAAGCTGGATCTAAGGGCTGCAATCTATCCTGGAGACCGGCTGATCATTTATAGGAAGGAATCAGAGTCCATAGAGGCTGACAAAGGAATAGGGGCAGAGGAGGAAAGTAACCTATGATCTTTCTAAAAAAACCTCATTACCGAATTTCTCTACTAAGGCCTTGTTCAGTTTTTCATAGTCCTCTTCTGAGTCTACCTCTACAACTAGATCCTGCTCATCCAACACCTTAAGGTATCCGTGGGATTTGACGATTCCAATTACCTGCTCTACCTCGGTAGTAACCCACCCTTTCATCCTTAGAACGAGCTCCTCTCCGGTAAATGCCCGTTCAATGGTTAGGTCAACCTGCCTCTTCTTGGCCTTCCATCCCAAAACAGACGGTTGAACGATAATAGGGGTCACCGGATCATACATCGCAGCACAGGTAAACCACAGTTTCGCCCTGATCATGTTCTTGCCCCTTGTTACAATTCTGGCCCAATATATTCACAACGCCCGAAACTGTCAAGCTGATTGAAAGAGGCCACCATTCCGGGTTTGTCAAACCCCTTTCTCGAGCCTGAAAACACAATGTTCATGAGCGGACAATAGGATCTTTTCTGATCCCAAGCACTTATAAAACCCTTGACAACACCCGGGCCCTTTTCCTATTTTTACCCTGTCAGAAAAAAGGCCTTTCCGTATTGACGCTTCCCTTAAAGTCTCTGACAAGGTTCCCATAATAAACCGACTGGAGATGAACCTATGGAATTTGAAAAGGTAGTAACTGAGCGCCACAGCACGAGGGTATTTTTAGATAAGCCAGTTTCACGAGAAACGATCGAAAACTTGCTCTCTCTTTCCACGAGGGCCCCTTCTGCAATCAATCTTCAACCCTGGGAGTTTACCGTTGTTATGGGAGAAGAACTCCATCGTCTGAGCAGGGTTCTGGTAAAAAGCATGCGTGAAAGAAACATCTCCTGTGGGCCAGGTGCGGTAAGGCCTCTGCCGGAGCATTTTATGGATCGCCAGAGAAAACTGATGGATTGCATTTTCCCTCACCTTGAGAAAGAGACTCCGTTTCAGGATTTCATAAATGAGGGCTCCTGCAATTTTTATGGTGCCCCTGTAGCCATAATAGCAACCATCGACCAGGCCTTTTCAAAGTCAAGATTGGTTGATGTAGGCATTGCCGTAGGCTACATGGTGCTCGCAGCCCATAATATGGGTTTAGGGACCTGTCCGATCGGACTCATAAGCGCCTTTGACGAGGAAATCAGGGAGATGTTAAATATCTCGGAGGAAAAAGATGTTGTTATGGGTGTAGGTGTTGGATATCCTGATCCAGATTCCCCAATTAACCTGGCAAGCTCCGATCGCGCACCCCTGCAAGAAGTAGTGAGGTTCTATTGATTGAGAAGCGCCTTAATGTTGCTCTTCAGTTTCTCCAGTCCTGCCCTTTCAAATGCAGTCTTTCCAAAGACTCTTTTGAAATCTGGCGCCTTCATTCTCATAATGGTGTCCGCGGGTGGCATTGAGACAGTGGGAGCATCCTGCTTATTGAAAGGGCAAACCTCCTGACACACATCACAGCCAAAAAAGGTATTCCCCATTTTTTTTGCCATCTTTGTATCAATATCATGCCTCGCCTCAATAGTCAGGTAGGAGAGACATTGAGAAACGTCAATACAAAACGGGGCCTTCAGGGCCTCAGTAGGGCAAGTATCAATACATCTGGTGCATGATCCGCACCGGTTTTCTATCTCCCTAGCAAAGGGGATAGAAAATTGGGCTGTGGTTAAGATCTCAATGAGAAAACAGTATGATCCGTAACCTGGAACAATGAGCATATTGTTTTTGCCGAAAAAACCGATTCCACTGGTTACTGCAAAGCTCCGTTCAAGAATGGGGGCTGAATCAACGCATACCCTGCTGTGGCTTTCAGGAAATATCTCTTTAATAAAGGTGCACAGCTCCTTTCCCAATCTCCTCAGCCGGAGATGGTAATCCTCTTGTTCAGGCGTGCTATATCTCGAGGCATTGTATCCGTCAGGGGTCGATGGCTTGGTCGCAGGATATGGATATGCAAGAGAGACTATGGTCTGTAACCCATCAAGGAGTCTCCTCGGGTCTTTCCGCAGACCTGTATTCCTCTTGAGATACGTCATATCCCCTATTTCAGCATGGTGAAGCCAGCTAAGAAAAAAGTCAAGGTGAGCGGGTGTCTGTGGTTTAGAAAAACCTGCAGCAATAAAGCCAAGTTCTTTGGCCCTGTCTATGAAAGCCTGGTTACTCATGGCAACCTATTCTTTAAGTGTCCAAAGTATCTCACAAGCCATAACCGCACTTGTTGCTGCCCACTGCCTACTGCTTACTGCCTACTTGGTTTAATCCAGCCTCTCAAGTAAATCCTTTACCCACGGCGGATTATATATTATGACATAGGCAAGAAAAAATGAGGTCAGGGGTAAAAAGAAAATACCCAGGTCGACTAAAACAACACCTAATGCTAATAAAAGACGTTTTTGTAGACTCATATCATATATCTACCATAACTTGTATCTTCGATCAAACTGCGTGTAAAATAGATTGGCATAGGCGAATCAACCAGGGTCACGTCATGGTGAAACCTAAACTATTCATTTTTAGGCTTCTTGCAGGGCATGGGCGTCTTTTTTTTGGATTATGCCCCACATAGTTCAGATGAGTGGGCGTTTCAAAATGGTTTATATAGATGATGCCTATGATTCTAAGGCTTATGGCTCAATAAACCATTTTGAATCG
>JADFWK010000133.1 GCA_015223015.1 Pseudomonadota bacterium | reverse complement strand
TGACGTCTGGATACCCGCATTCGCGGGTATGACGGATAGTGTATCTGATTGATATTAAATGCTTTATTGTCATTCCCGCGTAGAGCCTGCCCCCGCAAAGGCGTGGGGCGGGAATCCGGATAAATGGGAAAAGTTGACTTTTTACGAAGCCATCAACCTTGAATCCCGATTTCATCGGGAGACTCTGAACCTTTAAGCGCCTAGCTTCCATGAATAACCAAAACATCGTCACGAGATTCCCACCGAGCCCGACAGGCACGCTTCATATTGGCGGAGCCAGAACAGCCCTCTTCAACTGGCTCTTCGCCCGTCACCATAACGGTACGTTTGTACTCAGGATAGAAGACACCGATCAGGCCAGATCTACGAAAGAGAACACAGAAATCATTATCGAATCTCTAAAGTGGCTCGGATTTGACTGGGATGAGGGTCCATATTTTCAATCCCAGAGGACAGAGATCTATAATGAATGCATCGAAAAACTCCTTTCCTCTGGCAAGGCTTATTACTGCCACTGCAATCCGGAGGACCTTGAAAGGAAGAGAATAGAAGCAAAAGAACTGGGATTGAAACCCAAATATGATGGTACATGCAGAAACCTTGGTCTTGGAAAGGCCCCTGGCGCTGTCGTCAGACTCAAGAGCCCCTTAACCGGGACAACAACATTCGAGGATCTGGTTAAAGGGGTCATCTCTATTGATAACGACGAACTCGACGACCTCATCTTACAACGCTCAGACGGTTCTTTCACGTATAATTTTGCCGTTGTAGTCGATGACAGCAAAATGGGTATTACATATGTCATCAGGGGAAATGATCATGTAAATAATACACCCCGCCAGGTCCTCATTTACCAAGCCCTTGGTGAGCCCATTCCACAGTATGCACACCTGCCCATGATTCTCGGTCCCGATAGAACCCCACTTAGCAAAAGACACGGGGCAACCTCCGTATTAGCGTATAAAGAGATGGGTATCCTGCCCTACGCCCTGGTGAACGCCCTGGCTCGTCTTGGATGGTCACACGGGGACCAGGAGAAGTTCTCTGTCCAGGAGCTTATTGATCTATTTTCACTCGAGCATGTAGGCAGATCCGCAGGAATCTTTAATATGGAAAAACTTCTGGATCTCAATGGCAAATACATTAGAGAGGAAGATGACACCCAGCTTGCCGATCTTCTGATTCCCTTTCTCACCAATCTGGGATGCTCAGACTTAAACAGCGAAAAGGTTAAAGGGGCGGTAAGAACGTTAAAAAAGAGATCGAACACCCTGGTCGAGATGGCTCAGGGTGCTATCTTTTATTTCAAAGAAATCACCTATGAAAAGCAGGCCGATGAGAAGTTTCTGCGACCTGAACTGGTGGAATTGTTGGAAGATTTGCTGTCAGATTTAAAAGGCGCAGCCGGCTTTGACCAAAAGGAGCTCGAAAAGATCTTTTCCGCCTTTCTGGAAAGGCACCAGATAAAACTCGGCAAGGTAGCCCAACCGTTGAGGGTCGCCTTGACAGGTGAAGCAGTGAGTCCAGGAATCTTTGAGGTAATGGAGGTCATGGGCCAAGAAATGGTACTTAGAAGGTTATCAAATGCTATCTCACATATAAAGACTGAGAAAAGTTTATAAAACGAAAGACACCCTGTAAACTAGAATGTGTTATGGTGAAAAGGGGGGAGTATTCTGGGTGTAATCGATAAGATACGCAAAAAGGTCATTGACAAGGAATATGAATTCACAATGCCACATTTCTTTGAAGAGATGGCGGCAGATGATCTTGAATTCGCTGATATTATAAGAACCATAGAAACAGGCAGGATTAGACGGAAGTTTACACGGGACCCCAAGAGGTACACGTTATGAAATTATAGGCCGATCCACTGATGAAAGAGAGGTTGGTATCATATGTAGAATTAAAAGTACCGGCAAATTACTTTTCATAACCGTTTATGCCCTATAGTAATTTGAGAGGTGATAAAAATGTATAATTATGGGAAATGCGAAATCTGCAACACTCCACTAGAGGAGAAGAATATCCAGCAGGACTTTTGGATTAAGGACAAATTGGTAGTGATTGATAAAGTTCCAGCTGGGGTATGTCCTCAGTGTGGCGAAAAAGTTGTCAATGCAGAGGTAGGAGAACATATCGCTGGGCTACTTAAGGACAGTAGCCGTATAAATAAGGCACCTACCATATCTGTTCCCCTGTTAAAGTATGAAGTAGAAACTGGGGCAGTTTGACTCTGTTTGGATACAGAGCAGATAACCCAGCATGTACGCCACGTTCCGGTTGGTCGCTTTCCCTTCGGGATATTGATCTCTTTGATTGCAGCGGCGCATATGCTGGGAACGTAATTTAACGCCTTCACGCATAAAAAGGCAAGAAATCCCCCATAGCATTTAATGCTATGAGCTAACCTAATCACTATACGCGCTATACATAAAAGGAGGGAGCAATGGATTTTGAAACCGTTATCGTAGAGAAGGAAAATCATATTGGGATTATAACCCTAAACAGGCCGGATCAGCTCAACACCTTCACAACCACCCTGGCAGGAGAACTCAACCAGTCCTTGGTTGACATGGATCAGGATAAAGAAATCAGGGTAATAATAATTAAGGGAAATGGCCGGGTCTTTTGTGCCGGGATCGACGTGTCTGTCCTGCCCATGAAGAGTATCCTGGAATACCGACCATGGATTCAGGATATGGAGAGGATGAGTCTGAGCATTGCCCATATGGTCAAACCCGTTATCGTTGCAGCCCATGGGGTAGCAGCAGCTAATGGGGCAGGTCTCGTGGCCGCGGCAGACCTGGCAATAATTGCTGAAGGCACCAGGATAGGCACAACAGCCATCAATGTGGGACTTTTCTGTATGGGCCCAGCTGTTCCTTTATATCGGTCCCTGGGAAAGAAACTCTCCCTCGAAATGCTCTTAACCGGGGATTTCATTGATGCAGAAAGGGCTGAGAGAATCGGGCTCGTCAACAAGGTTGTCCCCCAGGACAAATTAATAGATGAGGCAATGAATTTTGCGACTAAACTGGCCTCCAAAAGCCCCATAGCTCTGCAGATGGGGAAGAAGGCCTTCTATACGATGTCTGACATGGAATTCGAAAAGGCCTTGGAATACTCAAATGAGATGTTTGCGGAACTCTGCACTACTGAGGATGCCATAGAAGGGGTACGGGCCTTCCGGGAAAAACGGGAGCCAGTCTGGAAACTCAGATGATCAAGGATTTTTTAGAACCATTGCTGACAAACTCGTAAAAAGTGTTTTGTGAACGAGATTGAGCGTTTTGGGAGAAAAGCGCTTGAGATGTTCAGCGTTAAGAAATGCTAACTGTTTGAGGG
>JADFWK010000132.1 GCA_015223015.1 Pseudomonadota bacterium | reverse complement strand
GCCCTTCTCGCAAGGGCACCGTGCCCAATCTCTCTCCTGCCCGGAGCTCCCAATCTTTTGGCCTCACCAACACTAAAGGGAGGAAAATTATAGTGAAAGGTGAATCCTCTATACGTGTCTCCATAGATTGATTCTATCTTCTGTTCATCACTTTCAGTGCCCAGAGTCGTCACAGCCATGGCTTGGGTTTCACCTCTGGTAAATAGGGCCGATCCATGAACCCGCGGTAAAATGCCCACCAAACACTCAATAGGTCTTACCTCAGTGAAGGACCTGCCATCGATTCTTTTGCCCTCTCTCAACACTTTGTCCCTGACTAATTTCTTCTCTAGATCGTAAATCGCATCGCGGATTTCTCTCTCCTTATCTTCATATTCTTCTCTGAGTGATTGCATTACATAATCAACGGCCTCGGACATCTTGTTTTGTCGCGCCACCTTCTCTGATATAGATAGCGCCTCCTTTATGTGAGATTCACCGATTTCTCTCACCTTGAGCATCAATTCTTCATCTTTTGAAGGAGTGAGAAAATGCCGCTTTTCCTTTCCGACGGCATCTTGCAGCTCTATCTGCATATCAATAATAGGCTGCAAGGCTCGGTGACCGAAAAAAATAGCCTCGAGCATGTCATCTTCTGAGACAAACGTACCATCCCCTTCCACCATAACAACATCTGTCTTTGTTCCAGCCACAATCAGATTCAAATCGCTCTTTTCTTGCTCCTCTAAAGTGGGGAAGGCAATAAGTTTGCCATCAACCCTACCTATCTGTGCACTGCCAACCGGACCTCCAAAGGGGATATCCGATATGGTGGTGGCAGCAGATGCACCAAAGATGCCCAAAGGGGCAGGGTCATTCTGTTTGTCAAAGGATAAGACACTGGCGATTATCTGGGTCTCAAAGTTGTAGTTCTGAGGGAAAAGAGGCCTGAGAGGCCTATCTATCAATCGAGAAGTCAAGGTCTCCTTTTCGCTTGGCCGCCCCATATCCCGACGAAAAAAATTACCTGGGATCTTCCCTGCCGAATACGACATCTCTTGAAAATCAACTGTCAAGGGGAGAAAGTCGATACCCTCTCTTACCTTATCAGTAGAAACCACTGTCACCAGGACAACCGTCTCTCCCATTGTTACGATTACGGCTCCGCTAGCTTCACGGGCGACCCTACCAGTTTCAATGTTTAGGGTCTTACCATTGACGTGTGCTGTTACATTCTTAATCATTCCTATTATCCCCTTTCATTAAATTATTTTTCATGCCTCCTATTTCCTCAGACCTAATTCTTGAATGAGCGTCTTATATTGCTCTGCATCTTTCAGTCTAACATAGTTCAAAAGGCGCCTTCTTTGACCAACCATTTTCAAAAGGCCCCTCCTCGAGTGATGGTCTTTGGGATGTACCTTAAAATGACCGGTAAGGTCGTTAATCCGTTTTGTCAAAAGGGCAATCTGAACATTTGATGAACCGGTATCCTTTTCATGTACCTTGAATTGATCAATAATCTCCTCTTTGTCTTTGCTTGTTAAAACCACTTTAATTCCTCCTTACCTAGTTATGTGAAAACCCTCTTAATATTTTATATCCATCACTGTCTTCTTCTAAGACTGCAACCAATTCCTCCCCTACTACTGCCTTGAGAGAGTCACCTGAATTAAGAGATGAGGGATTTTGCCCACAGAGTTCCTCTCTATTCGGCTTATGACCGCTCCTAATCTTTCTTGCCAGTGCATCGGATATTTCGACCTCCATCATCCCTTTCAATGCTTGTTTCAGTGGTATTATCACATCATCAACCCTGTTGTTGAAGAGATATTCACTGACTTGTGTTACCGTAAAGGCATCATCCACATGAAATGGGCCACTATGCATTCTCCTCAAAAACGTTAGGTGTGCCCCTGCACCCAGACTTCTCCCCAAATCCGCTGCAAGGGCTCTGATATAGGTACCAGAACTGCAGCAAACCTCAATCCAGACCGTGGGAAGATCTACACGTAAGACGTTGATATATTCAATCCTTACCTCCCTTTCCTCAAGATCGACGGCAACCCCGCTTCGCGCCAATTCATACGCCCGCCTCCCCTTATAATGAAGCGCTGAAAAAACGGGGGGAACCTGCTTAATCGTACCTACAAATTGCTGAGTCTTCTCTGTGATAGTATCCTCTGGTAACACTCCTATGTGTCTTATTTTGATGATTCGTCCTGTCAAATCCTGTGTATCTGTTTCTATTCCGAGCCTGAGAGCCGCTCTGTAAACCTTATCTTGGGACATCAGAAAAGAGGATAACTTGGTTCCCTGGTTCAAGAGAATTACCAGTACCCCACTTGCAAAGGGATCCAGTGTCCCTGCATGACCGGCCTTTTTTGCCTTCGTCAGACCCTTAATTTTCTCAACCACCTTGAATGAGCTGGGTCCAGAGTCCTTGTCTACTATTATGATCCCATCCTTTTGAATCATGGTAATGTGTGTGGATAGGTGCGAGTAGTCTGCTGCCAGAATCATCTGCCCTGCAAAAACCCTTTTGCTTTAGAAAGAAATTCCTGCTTCACGGAGTCCAAACTCCCCTCTTCGGAGAACGCTGCCGCCCTTGGATGACCACCGCCGCCAAAAAGACTTGCTAGTTTTGCTACATTCACCCAATCATTCGACCGCAAGCTAAATCGGTAATAACCTTTTTTAATCTCCCTTATGAGAACAGCTATCTCAACCCCAGAGATACATCTGGGGTAATCCACAAACCTTTCACAGTTAAGATTGTCAGTGTCCGCCTTTGATAGTGTGTCTTGTGCCATCGTTATAAACCCAACCTTTCCAGCAGAATGCAACTCTATTGTTTTTAAGGCCGACTCCAGAATGTGCAACTTCTCCAATGTCCATTCATCCATAACCTTGCGTGATATCTTCCATGGATTAACGCCCCAACCTACCAGTTCCCCAGCAATAGAAAATGCCTCACTAGTAGTATTGTCGTACTTAAATGAGCCAGTGTCGGTTTGTAGAGCCACAAACAGGTTCTCTGCTATAGTCAAATCGAGCGGTAAATTCGCCAACTTAATCAAGCGATAGATAATCTCACCAACAGAGGAGCTCTGGACATCAACCAGATTAATGTCACCAAACAGAGAATTATTTTCATGATGATCTATGTTTATCAAAGGCCCTATTTTAGATAGATGACAAGAAGCCGTTCCCACTCTTTCAAGATTTCCACAGTCCAGGACTAAGCCAGCATCAAATTCCAATTTCATATCAACGGCATCTACCACTCGCTCTATCCCTGCTAAAGAGCTCAAATGATCCGGGATAGGGCCCTCATTGAATAAGACAACCTCTTTTCCAGCAAGCAAAAGCGTTCCCCCCAAGGCCAACAGAGAACCAATAGCATCCCCATCAGGATCTTTATGGCTCGCCAAGAAAAATCTTTCACCCTTTTTCACAATATGAGCGATCTCATTCAAAACCATACGGACCAACACTCAGTCTTGGGTTCTCGTACCTTATTAGTGCATACCCAGGCCATCTAACCGGCTTGCAGATACCCACCACAACCAGCACCACTATTCATCCGATCCCGGGCCCAATTTTGCCAAAACCCTTTCCATCTTTTGGCCATAGTCGAGCGATTCATCATATCTAAATTGAATATCTGGGACGTATCGCAATTGGAGCCTCTCTCCTATCTCTCTTCGTATGAATCCTTTTGCGCTTTCAAAACCTTCGTGGGCCTCCTTTTTCTGCTGACCCTCCCAAAAAAGGCTATAATAAACATAAGCATGTCTCAAATCTTTACTCATACGCACATCAGTCACGGTGACCCCGTTGAGCCTCGGATCCTCAACCTTTCTGAGAAGAAGGTTTGATATTTCCTTCAAAATCTGGTCGCCAACGCGGTGAGTTCTGTTTCCTGCAAGCATAGTGCATGAATGAGTTAGATATTGATATCGTTCAAAAGTGCTCACTCACTGGTATATTGGTTAGAGTCCGTGTACATATTTAGCTCTATCCGGTCAGGCCTTTCAAAAACAGCCATGACCTCCTCTAGAACGTGAACGCCTACTCACTATGGTTCATGTAAACACTTTTGAATGTTACCTAAATATTCAATATTTCAATAGAGGAGTCTACAATCTCCCCCAGGTAGAGAGATTCTAAAAAGGAAAGGATAGTGTCGAGTGACGAATTCACAAATCGCCTATCATTACCCACAGCACTAATCCCCAGTTCAATCATCTGCCACTTGTCATTAGAACCGACCTCAGCAACAGAGACATTGAATTTGTTGCGAACCCTGGCAACAACACTCTTTACAACCTTTCTCTTCTCTTTAAGTGAATGGTTATTCTGGATATACAGGGAAAGCTTAAGGGTTCCAACCACCACATCAAAGCTCCGCTTGCGTCTCCTCAACTACATAAACCTCCAGGACATCTCCGGGCTTCATATCCTTATAATTTTCTATTCCTACACCGCACTCAAAACCCGAGGACACGTCTTTAACATCTTCTTTGAACCGTTTCAATGAACCGATCTGTCCATCAAACATGACTACCTCATCTCTCAATAGGCGTACCTTGGCGTTTCTTTCAATCTTACCATCAGTTACGTAGCAACCAGCTATAGTGCCCAGCTTGGAGATATGAAATACCTCCTTGACGTCTGCCCGGCCGATAGTATTCTCTGTGTAAACCGGCTCAAGAAGTCCAACCATAGCTGACCTAATATCCTCTATCACCTTGTAAATAACATCATAAAACCTTATATCGACTCTCTCCTTTTCTCCAAGACTCCTGACAGTCGGGGTAGCCCTAACGTTAAAAGAGATAATTATGGCCTCAGAGGCTGAGGCAAGCATTACATCACTCTCTGTCACGGCTCCGGTTGCCCCATGGATAACCTTTAATTTCACCTCTTCTGTGCTGAGTTTGGTCAAAGAATCCCCGAGAGCCTCTAACGACCCCTGTACGTCAGCCTTAACTATGATATTCAGTTCCTTCACCTTGCCTTCTTTGATCCTGTCATAAAGACTGTCGAGGCTGAGGGAACCTTGGTTTTCCCCTGTTTCCAATCGAGCGTCAATTCTCCTGTGCTCGCTAATCAATTTTGCCTTCTTCTCACCCGCCACAACGACAAAATCATCGCCGGCCATGGGTACGCCAGAAATTCCATAGATTTCAACGGGCATAGAGGGAGACGCCGATTTTATCTTCTGTCCTCTATCATTAAGCATCGCTCTTACCCTTCCATAGCTCTCTCCGCAAAAAAAGAAGTCACCTTGCTTCAGGGTGCCATTACGAATAAGAACCGTAGCAATTGGACCTCTATTCTTATCCAGCCGAGCCTCTATGATTGTTCCCCGTGCCTTCTTTTTGTAATTTGCTTCTAACTCTAGTATCTCTGATTGAAGTAGTATAGACTCAAGAAGCTCCTCCAGACCTTCCCCTGTTTTGGCCGACACATAACTAAAAATGGTATCACCACCCCACTCCTCTGCCAAAAGGCCATATTTTGATAACTCCCTCCTGACCTTTTCTGCGTCTGCGCTTGGCTTGTCCATCTTGTTAACAGCGGCAATAATAGGAATGTTGGCTGCCTTCGCATGATCAATGGCCTCTGTGGTTTGTTCCTTTACCCCGTCATCAGCGGCAACAACCAATACAATCAAATCAGTTACCTGTGCGCCCCGAGCCCTCATCGCAGTGAACGCCTCATGTCCGGGTGTATCAAGAAAAACAATATCGCCATGTGGGGTATCGACATAGTACGCTCCTGTGTGTTGGGTTATGCCACCGGCCTCTTTGTCAATAATTCTTGACTTTCTGATATAATCCAGGAGAGATGTCTTGCCATGGTCTACATGTCCCATTATGGTAATCACCGGTGGTCGAGCAGAAAGATCTTCAGGTCTGTCCTCTTCTTCGGTAAGAATATCCTCCTCTTCAAAAGATGAGAGTTCCAACTCATACCCAAACTCACCCGCCACAAGAGAGGCAGAATCAAAGTCAACCGTCTGGTTCAGGGTGGCCTTTATGTCTATCTCCATCAATTTCTTAATGAGCTCGCCTCCCTTGATCCCCACGCGCTTTGCCAGCTCAGCAACACTGATCACATTAGGAACCTTTATCCTTCGTTTAATAGCCTTCGGGACAGTTATCTCTGTTTGTTTGAACTTCTTCTTGTCAAGCTTAGCCTTTGTCCTTAGTTTCCCCTTGCCGACAAAGCCCCTCTCAGCGTCCCCATAGAGGTCTTTCCGCTCAAAGACTTCCCTCCTCCGCCTTCGATATTCCCTCTTGGGAGTCACTTCATCTTTGTCCTCTTTCCCTCTCTTTTTTATCTCCTTTTCTTTCTTACCTACCTCCTCAGAAGGCAATACGATGTCAACTGACGGCATCTTGGTTACAGGTTCCTGGATTTCCGGCTCAGGCGGCTGAACTTCTGCTAGCTTTATTATCTTTGCCGGAACAGTTTTAGGCTTAGGCTTCTTTTTCTTTTCAATCTTGGGCTCAACTTTTCTCACCTGCTGGTCAACACCAGGTTTAACTTCCAACTCCTTGGCTTCCTCTTTTTCTTCCTTTCCTTTCTCTTCCAAAACCTCTGATACTTTCTCCTCCGGTACCGAAACGGTCTCATCAGGAGATGGTTTAACCTCTTCTTCAATTACCGGTCCCTCTTCCTCGATCTGTTCCGGCACTTTAGGAATGATCTTTTTTCTTCTGCGTATGATAGTTGACTTTATTCTTTTCTCCTCAAAGACCTCACTCGTTGCACCTGAAAGATAGTCCTTAGCCCGGGCTACATCATCTCTATCGAGAGCACTCATATAATTGTTGATAGGCAAACCGGCGGCCTTCAATTTCTCAACCAGTTCACCGGAATTCATGTTCAGTTCTTTGGCTAACTCATAAACCCTTACCTTACTCATGTAACCCTCCAGGCAATCCTTCCTTTTCTTCATCCCATGCGTCTTCACTATCAACGCTTAACGACTGTACGTAATCAAGGGCCCCCTGTATCAAATCTCTGGCCTTTTTGTCACTGACCCCCTTAATGATTGCCAAATCAGCTGGCTCGGCCTTGGAAATATCTTCTGCTGACCTGTACCCCATCTCATACAGGGCAGTGGCCAATTTGTCACCAACACCGGGAAGCATCTGCAGAGATTTATAACCCTCTCTCAGCTCTTTGTTGTACTGTGACTCACCATTCACATCCAACTTCCAGTTGGCAACTCGGGATGCCAGCCTCACATTCTGACCCTTCTTCCCAATGGCAAGAGATAACTGGTCGTCCGGTACAACCACCTCCATAGCTCTATTCTCTTCGTCAACTATTACCCTCAGGATTTCAGCTGGGGCCAAGGCATTGCATACAAATTTCGCTGGATCAGGATCCCACGGAACGATATCGATCTTTTCACCCCTCAGCTCTTGTACTACCGCCTGCACTCTCGAGCCCTTCATCCCAACACAGGCTCCTACAGGATCAACATCCCTATCCTTTGAAGCAACGGCTATCTTTGCTCTACCACCAGGCTCCCGAGCTACCTGCATAATCGTAACAATGCCTTCGGAAATCTCTGGCACCTCACTTTCGAAAAGGGCAGACAAAAAGTTGGGGTGTGTTCGAGATAATATAACCTGGGGACCCCTGCTGAACTGCCTAACATCATAGATGTAAGCCCTGACCCTATCGCCCTGT
Organism: Pseudomonadota bacterium; assembly: GCA_015223015.1. Taxonomy (GTDB): domain Bacteria; phylum Desulfobacterota; class DSM-4660; order Desulfatiglandales; family B25-G16; genus JADFWK01. The sequence goes on along the minus strand of JADFWK010000132.1, from coordinate 1,416 downwards.
GTGTAGCTCTCCTTGGGGATTTGCTCCTTCAGAGGAAGCTCGGCCTCTGCCTTGCCCAGATTAGCAATAATTGCCCCTTTGTCGAAACGTTGAACGATGCCATTAATGATCTCCCCTTTCCTATCCCTAAAATCTTCATAAACCGCATCCCTCTCAGCTTCCCTTAACCGTTGCATTATTACCTGTTTGGCTGATTGCGCCGCTATCCTTCCCAAGGCATCGGTATCCATCTTCATGCCTAAACTGTCACCGATTTCAGATTCTGGATCAAGCTTCTTGGCGTCTTCCAAAGATACTTGAAGCCTCTCATCTGTTACCGTGTCAACTACATCCTTGAACTCAAAGACCTCAATTTCTCCCATTTCTCTGTTAAATTTCACCTCTAGCTCATACTCGAGGCCAAATTTCTTTTTAACAGCTGAGCGAACAGCCTCTTCCAAGGCCTCGATCAGAATCTTCGCATCAATCCCTTTATCTCGACTGACCTGTTCGATCGTTCTTAATAAATCCGTAATCATCTTCCGTTCTCCACCAACATATCATTTATTATATTCGTATTTTAATCTGGCCCTCTCAATTCCCTCTAAGGGTAACTCAACGACATTCGTATCATCCAGTGAAAGATGGATTATTCCTTCCCTGACATCTGCAAGGCGCCCGGTAAAATTTCTCCTGTTGTTGATAGGTTGTGACATAGTTACCTTTACCATCTTGTCAATTGACTGCATAAAATCACGCTCCTTTTTCAAGGGCCTGTTGAGCCCAGGAGAGGAAACCTCAAGGACGTAAGGATAGTCAATGATATTCTTTGCTTCAATAAGATCCCCAAGCTCTCGGCTAACCCCGGCACAATCGTCCAAAGTCACGCCACCTTCTCTATCTATGAAAACCCGAAGTTTCCATCTACCATTTTCAGAAAGGAACTCCGTTTCCACCATCTCCATGCCACGCGAATCTAACAGAGGTTCAGCCACGGATGATACCTCATGAGCAATCCTCTTAGATTCTGATATCATCAAGAAGCCTCTTACATAAAAAGCGGGCGCTAAAGCCCGCTCCCCAAACTTACTCGTTTGTCGTCAGATTTGACTCATCCGCTCTTCAAAGTAATAACTTTCCGGCTAGCCACCGCTTTCTACCTCGAAAAGGGAACAGAACTCTTTTTTCACCCAATCTGGAGCGGGCAACGGGGCTCGAACCCGCGACACCAAGCTTGGGAAGCTTGTACTCTACCAGCTGAGATATGCCCGCCCGACTAAGTGTTTAGATTTATAATAGAATATCAAGGGATAGTCAAGTACAATTTACAAGGTGCCAGGGTAACCTTAAAGTCCAGGGTATGGGTGTCTTTTTTTTGGATTATGCCTACAACGACACTTTGTCATTCCTTCGCTTCGCTCGAGGACAGGTCTGAGG
>JADFWK010000131.1 GCA_015223015.1 Pseudomonadota bacterium | reverse complement strand
TTTGATATTGAATTTTTATTGCGGCAAGGAATCCCCTTGCCTGAACTGACAAAAAATGAAATTTCGAAATTGATAAATAGAATACACGCATTCAAAGCAAAAGACTTTAAAGTCAAGCTCGGTTCAGTTTTGGAAGGCGATATCCGGAAATATTACATTGAGAACAGATTTAATTTTTTCAGACAAAAGCTTCCCTCACCGAGCCGTGCAATTGCGTAAAGCTGCAAGCGCCCCACAACACGTTCGCACACGTACCGGAGCTGCTCAACCCCGATTCCAAGGCAGTGAAGTCGCCCGATATCAGATTCGGGGTCTCAGATTCGGGGTAAAATCCTTGCTCGACTTTTGGCGCAGAATTGAATAGAGTCACTCTATGTCAAGATCGCTAAGAGTACAGATAAGTTGTAATCTAAGTAAGGGTCAAGCAAAGACTTGACCTCATATTCTAAGATAGAAAGATTAACTATGAAAAACGAAGGGCACCTTATGAGAAGAATATTTTTGTTGTTGAGCCTGTCTCTATTTACGTTGGCGATAGGTTGCAGCCATAGATTCCAACATCCTACAAAACCCCGATCCGAAATGGCGAATGATCACGCCGAGTGTGAGAAGGAAATCCGTAAGTATATACGTTCCTCACCTGATGCTTACGACGTGCTTGATGAAATGAACATGATAAAAAGATGTATGAAGGAAAAGGGATGGCACAGGTAAGTGATTATCCAGCCCTCGAGATAATCACGCACCATGAATGGAGCGAAAGCAAACTATGCATGGACTGAAAAACGCAAAAAGATCGCTGGGTTGTTTGATCGCCATGGGAATCGCGCAGATTATCTTTGGGATAGTAAGTAGAAGAATGGTACTCATGAAATGGCCATGCCTCTGTGCCGGTCTCCTCCTGCTCGCGCTCGCAACAACTGCCTCGGCCGCCGAGACGCTCCTCGACAAAGCGACTGAACACAGTTGCACAATACCGCGTAGCGTCGCGACTACGCGCCCAGATCCCGAGGGCATCCCCACGAAGGTAGCGGTCGGGATCTACATGATCGACGTAACAGGGGTCGATGACGTCAGGCAGAGCTTTACTGCTGACTTCTATTGTAACCTGCGGTGGCACGACGCGAGGCTCTCAGCAGAGGCCCTTGGTAATTTCCTGGCTGAGTGCCGCCCCCGGCTTGCTGAGATCTGGCATCCTCAGGTCGGCATTATTAATCAGCGAAACCTCAAGAAGTATTTCGAGGACATCGTCCAAGTCGACGACAAGGGCAACGTCATCTACAGGCAACGGTTCTACGGCGATCTGTCCTCCCCCGTCGATCTCAGGAATTTTCCCTTCGATAACCAGGTACTGCCGATCAACGTCGCCTCGTTCCGCTACGGCCCTGACCAGGTTGCGTTTGTCATAGACGAACACAGAACGGGTCGGGTCGAGACGTTCTCCGTGGCCGGATGGTCTGTCGAACTGGGCGAGGCCCAGGTCACTACCGAGCACTTCGCTCCCCAGGACCGCAGCCTTTCTTGCCTCAACCACCAGCTCGTGGCTCAGCGCCATGTTGGCTTCTACATGTGGAAGATACTGGTTCCTTTGACGTTAATTGTCTTCATGGCAGGAAGCGTGTTCTGGATCGATCCCACAGAGCTGGGACCACAGATTGCCGTTGCCACCGCCTCAGTATTCACACTGATAGCATTCCTGTTCAGCCTAGGGTACCTTCTGCCGCGGGTGTCATACCTCACGCGAGTTGACCAGTTTGTGTTGGGCTCGACTCTGCTCGTGTTCGCGGCCTTTGGCGAAGCGATCCAGACCAGCAAGCTGGCCAGAGGAGGTAACCGCTCGCTTTCGAGAACGATCGACCGCTGGGCCCGCGTCATCTACCCGGTCCTCTTCGCTGTTGTTGCCTTGGCTAGCCTGTGGCTTTAACCCGTTCTTGTTGCTTATGACAGGGTCGCTGAAAGGATTGGAACAAAAAATGAATGCGCAAAGTCGAAAGGGCATGACACCCGGGGAAATGATGGCATTGATCGGCATAAGCGAGCGATTGTAATTGAAGGCTCAAGGTGTGAAAGAAAAGGATGAGCAAAATGAGGAAAGCCAGGGTAATCATTATTCACAAATTATACTGCCAGGGAGGTGGCCCATGGGAAAAAAGGTGGCATTAAGTATCATCTTTATCCTATTTGTTTTCACAGGATGTGTCGCATCAACGGTTTGGAAAAGTACTCCTACAGTTCAAAATGCTGAAAATGAGTATTATGAGGCCCATTTAGAGCCACTAACTAATGGCCATAAATTTTTCGTTTCGTTTCGCCTTAGTGTCACCAACAGAACGCGTAAGAATTTTGAAATTGACTGGAATAAGACACGCTATATTCACAATGGCCGCACTCGGGGCGGATTTGTGTTTAAAGGCATTAAGCCTGAGGATATAAGAAACTCAACAATACCACCCGATACCATTCTTGCCGGAGTTCCGTTTTCAAAAGTCATTTCGCCTTTTACGATGTTGGCACGCCCCCCCCTCAGAGATCCAGGTGTAGAGACAACCGAATCAACCATATACCCTGGCATCCTTCCAACAGGTGAAAACGGTATCCTGTTGGTTATCAGGCAGAACGGGAAAGCAGTCGTTCAGAAAATCACGTTGATGATCGTCGCTCAAGAAGTGCGGTAATTATACATCTCGGGAACCCTACAACCTTTTGACATTACAGCACTTTATTAGCTTGGCTGCAATCCCAAGAAAGAAACGATGGAATAAAGGAGTCGGTTATGTTCCAAAAGCACAGCCAAAATGGATACGCCCTGACGCTGAGAGGAATCGAACAGAAGACGCTGGTTGATGGAGAGAAGGAGGCTGCTAAGGTGCCCCATGGTGCTTCGGGAGGGCTTTTCTTATGCTTTGAACCACACCATAAATCAAGCAAAAGGGCACGGAAGTTCACTGACATCAAAAACGTGTCTTCTGCCGCAAAAAGGACAGGTTACAGTAAGCTCAACCTTTGCGTCCCAGATCTTATTGCCGGAGTCATCAATCTTGACCCCTTTGTCCTCAATGACTTTAAAGTCATCGGTTTCAAAGGTCTTATGGTTTTCGGGACAAACGAAAACGAGCTTCATCCAGATTCAAGATCCTACCGCAATTTCGCGCCTGATATTTTGGCAGATGACAGGATCAGCTTCGTATATCTTCTTAAGGCTGGCCTAATTCTTCCGGTATGCCGTAAAAGGCAGGAGAAGTTGCTTCCTGCTGTTGCCCAAAGCGAAAACAGATTTGGGCAACAACACGGTTACATCAGAAAGAAGTCGAGTAATGAGGCTGCTCACAGGTATCAAGCCTCCGGTTCTACAGAAGCGTCATAACTGCCTTTAGCTCTTAGCCGCCATTTCCATTAGATACCTGAAGATGTCTTCAAGGGCTACAATGCCTACCAGTTTGTCATCCTTCGTAACGGGCATCTGCTTAATTTTTCTCAATATCATGATCGAACCCGCTTTTACAATAGGGGCCCCCTGATCCAGAGTCATGGCTGGAGATCCCATAAGCTCACTGACCTCGATTTTTGTAACCTTCTTAATCCTTTCCTCGATATAGTGAAAATCCATGAGATGACTCTCATCCTTAAATATCTCCGGATACCTGGGCAGAACAGATCTGAATATATCGGCTCTGGTGATTAATCCCACAACACGGTCATCATCCACTACAGGGGCACCGTTAATGCCGTGCTTTTCCAATAAATCGCCACACTCCTTTACGGTTGCATCTTTATTAACCGTAACAACAGGACTTTTCATGATCTCCTTTACTTTCATCTATCATTTTCCCCTTTGTTATTGAGAAACCGAATTTTTCTTGAAAACATTGACATCATCAATGGCAAGTTCCTCATCAGTGACGGTGGTCAGTGGCGGATAGTCACTGACATCCATCCCTGGTATATAATCAAACATTGAGCTAAGTTCCCTGTTCAGCATATGGTAAAGTTTGGTCAATGGAATCTCCATGGGACATACATCCTGGCACTGGCCACAGTTGATACACGAATCTGCAACGTGTGCCAGTCTGACCAAAGGAAACATCACATGCGGTGGTGTTTGTCCCCCGTGCACAAAACCTCTTGCCGGCTCAAGGTAGCAGTCCTGACAGTAACATATGGGGCATACATCTCTGCAGCCAAAGCACTTTATGCACCGGTCAAAATATCTTAACCAATATTTCAACCTATCCTCATAAGGAAGCCATCTCAGTACATCCAGATCCCCTTTTTCCCATGCCTTTGCCAACTCAATACCATCTTTATCTTTTTTTTCTCTCTCTTTTATGGATTTCTCATCGGGTGGTTCAACCATCAGAGCCCCGGCCCCTATGGCCCTTTCCATGAGTTCAGAACCCGTTTGGGAGCAGATTTCTATAAAGGTCGCCTTTTTGCCTTTTGTACCCCACTTGCCGCAGGCTATGTCAGCCATCCTGGGGATGTTGATGGCACATCTCCTGCAATTCTCTCTTCTTCCGTATCCCTTTTCCTCAAGCTCATTCAAATGTCTTTCTTTTTTGGTTCCATCCCCGAGTGTGATGATAAATTTCCCGTCATCAATATCTTCCCTGACCACATCATCAGGGTCAACTTCGTATTCCTCTTTTATCATCGTTCTGGCAAGCGCAGGCAACAATGTTCCGGTGCAGTTCAATCCTATTAAGATCAGATTTTTAATATTGATTTGCCCCCTCTTGGCCAATTCTATGATAGCACGGGCATCACAGGGCTTGCAGGTGACCGCCATTTTCATGCCTTTCGCACCATCTAAATATTCTTTTACCACTTTGGCCACGTTTACGGGCGCACAATGCAAGGTCCCGGCAGCCTCGATGACTTCATCGGGATCAGTCAATAAAGATAAAACCCCGTCATACCTATTTCCGTTTCTCTTCTTAACCGCCAATACGGCATCCACCATCCCGCTCTCAAGGGCAAACTTGAGCAAAGATGTTACCGCACCGCCGCTATCTCCCTTTTTGTGAATCTCCTCATCAGAAGACCAGGCCAGATACAGATCACCTTTCATATCATTGTACCTTCTCTACTTTCACTGCACAGAACTTGAATTCCGGCATCTTCGAGGGTGGTCCTGCAGAGGGCCCAGTCAAAACATTGGGGGCACATTCCGAAAAATGCCAGGGCATGAATATCAACCCCTTTCTTATGTCGTCCGTTACCCTAGCCAAAGTCTTTATCTCCCCTCTCCTTGATTTTAGTAGGATCTCATCACCATCTTCTATAGCCAACGCCTGGGCATCCTGGAGACTTATCTCAACGAATCCATGCGTCAATTCGTCGTTCAGCCTCTTGGTTCGTCTGGTCATGGTCCCTGAGTGGAAATGGAATACAACCCTCCCATTAGTAAATACATAAGGATATTCCTCATCGGGCAATTCTAAAGGGGGTTTATACTCTGCAACCTGGAAATGCCCAAGGCCGTCCGGGGTGGTAAACTTTTCCGCAAACATCACCTCTGTCCCCGGATGATCCTCAGTGGGGCATGGCCATTGGATGCCGCCTGCACTTTTTAGCCTCTCATAGGTGATGCCCCTGTATTGGGGTACACATTTCCTGATCTCCTCAAATATCTCGGCCGGACTACTAAAACTAAATTTCTCCTCAAAGCCCATCATCTTGGCCAGCTCACAGAATATCACCCAGTCCGGCCTTGTATCACCAGCAGGCTTGACGGCCTTGTTCATCCTCTGTACTCTTCTATCTACCCCAGTGATGGTTCCATCCTTCTCCATGAAGGTCGCTGTCGGTAGCACAATGTCTGCCAATTCTGCGGTTTCGGTCATAAATATGTCCTGAACCACCACAAGATCCTTATTTTGCAAAGCCTTTCGCACGCTGTTTGTGTCAGGGGCTGAAAGCATGGGGTTTGTGCCCACAATATACAGGGCCTTACACTTTTCCACCATGTCCATGTAAGTCATGCCTGGCGTTGAAGGGAGGTCTTTCACCCCCCAAATATCCTCAAAGCGCCTGGCTGTTTCCTCACTGACCTTCTGAAATCCAGGGTAGAAAACGGGAAGGGGACCCATATCGCCAAATCCCTCTCCATTTGCATGACCTCTTAGAGGATTTACCCCTGTGCCCGGCTTTCCATAGTTCCCAGTCAAAAGTGCCAGGTCGGCAAGCGCTCTGATATTCTCTATGCCAGCAGCATGCTGTGCAATACCGGAATTGTACAGGATGCATGCATTCTCTGCCTTAGCATAGGTTAGTGCCGCCTCTTTGATCATCTCGATGGGGATGTCTGTGATTCTTTCGATCTCCTTGAGATCCAGGGTGGTTAAATAATTTCCGAGCTCATCAAGCCCCGTGGTTCTTCTCTCTATAAATGCTTTATCCTCAAGCCCCTCATCTATGATGATCCGCATCATGCCATTTACCAAGGCGTTGTCAGTAGCAGGATAGATCTGCAAGTATAGATCTGCGAGGTTTCTCGCAGTTATGGTCCTTCTCGGGTCCACAACGATTACCCTGGCTCCTTTGCGCTTTGCCCTTATGACCCTGCGTGCAATGATGGGATATGTTTCCTGCAAGTTGGTACCAACGACAAATATACAATCTGCCTGCTCGAT
>JADFWK010000130.1 GCA_015223015.1 Pseudomonadota bacterium | reverse complement strand
GGATCACAATTGGAATCGCCAGGCGGCTGCAAGGGAACTCGGCATTGGTAGGCAAACATTGTGGCGGAAGATGAAGCGTCTCAATATCCACCCACCCAAAACCCCATCAACCTGAGATTGGTGGGAGAAGAGACGTCCAATACTATGGAGGGAAGCCATGTTTGATTTCATGCTAACTGAAGAGCAAAAGGCTTTACAGAATGAAGTCAGGGAGTTTGTAAAAAATGATATCCCGAGTAAACTGGTACGGGATATGGATTTGAGTGTAATTGAGACGGGCCGGCCAATTGTTGAGATGGCTGGAAAGAAGAATCTGCTCGGCCTACGATTTCCAAAGGAGCATGGAGGACGTGGTCTCAATTGGGCAGCTGAGGTGGTTGCCATTGAAGAGGTCGGGATACTCGGTAACTCCATCACATGTGCCTATGTTATGCCCAGTATTGTTGGAGAGGCAATTGATACCTTTGGAACGAGAGAACAAAAGGAACGCTATCTCAAACCTACCAATGAAGGTGCACTTTATTCGGCTGAGGCCCTGACTGAACCACGAGGAGGTTCTGATTTCTTCGGGGCTACAACAAAGGCGGTAAGAGACGGCGATTCATTTATCCTCAATGGTGAGAAACGCTTCATAGTGGGTGCGAAAGACTCCGATTATTTTCTGGTCTACGCCAAATCGGCCCCTGATGCGCCGCCGCATGAGTCCATCAGTTGCTTTATTGTTGACAGGGGAATGGGAGTCAAGGATCAAACCATCTATAGCCTCCTTGGAACACGGGGTGGTGGCACAGGACGACTTGTCTTTGAAGACGTAAGGGTCCCCAAAGGGAATCTCATTGGGGAACTGCACAACGCCTATGCTGTATTTAACAGGATGATGGTCCCTGAAAGGCTGACAAGTGGCGCTGGTGCGGTTGGTCTCGGAAGGGCAGCACTGGAGGTAGCTACGCGCTACTCTACCAGACGTAAGGCGTTCGGGAAAACCATAGACAGATTTCAGGCGGTGAACTTCATGGTAGCTGATTCGATTAGCACCTTGGATGCAGCCAGGGCGTTGGTTTACGCAGCGGCCAGAATGGCCGATTCCGGTGACGATTCCCGCAGATTGGTATCGGAGGCCAAAAAGGTAGGTACTGAGGCTGCCTGGACTGTAATAAATAATGCTATGCAAATTATGGGTGGAATTGGTTATACCAGTGTCTATCCCATAGAACGTTTCCTGAGAGACTGTCGCCTGGCGATGATCTGGACCGGTACGAATGAGGTTATGAATCTTCTCATTCAACATGAATACTATAAGGAATTGAAGAGAAGAAAAATCGAGCCAAGGGATGTGGAGGAAGATGCTATTACGCCTGATGATGAGGAGAAGGTTTATGAATAGGGTTTGAGTTCTACCCCTATTTCGGTTAAGGCTAGGGTAACGAAGCCCGTATCGGTGACGTAAATGGAAGAAAAAAAGAGAATCACAAGTTTCAGAGATTTGGAAGTATATCAGAACACATATAGAGCTATGCTAATTGTTATGAAGGAAATTGCGCCTAAATTGCCCGACAGTGAAAAATACGATTTAAGAGATCAATTAAGCCGGGCATGTAAAGCAATACCAAGATTGATAGCCGAAGGTTATGCTAAACGGCATCAAAAGGCAGGTTTTCAAAAATATATCGATGATGCTATGGGTGAATCCAATGAGATGGTAGTCAGTATAAGTGAATGCAGAGATATTTATCCTACTTATGTAAGTATAGAACGCTGTGATGAGTTAGTTGATTTATACGATAAATCTGGAAGGCAGCTTTATAAATTAGGTAACTCATGGACAAAATTTAAAAACCGATAGACGTTACCGAAAAACGAAACGGGCATCGTAACCATTACCGAAAGACGTTAAGGCTTATGTTCGTGGGGCAATCTACCAAATCTGTGGGTATGAACGTGGGAATGGGGTACCAGGGTTTCATCAAGTAAGATCTTCCCGTTCGCCATGGCGTAAACTCTATTGGTAGTTTCAAAGAGGAAATCCAGGTTGTGTGAAATAAAGATACATGAAAGGCTTAGTCTCTTTAGGATATCGGTTATCTTCTCTTCTGTCTCGTCATCTAGCCCATTGGTCGGTTCATCGAGCAGAAGCACCTCTGGATCCATAGCGAGGACCGTGGCCAGAGATACAAGTTTCTTTTCCCCTCCTGAGAGCTTATAGGTTATCCTGTTCTCGAAGCCAGAGAGATCAAGCCCTACCAGTGTTTGTGAGGCAATGTCTCTGGCCTCTTCTGGTGATTTCCCCAAATTCAATGGTCCAAAGGCTACATCTTCCAACACAGTGGGGCTGAATAATTGGTCGTCAGGATCCTGAAAAAGGAGGCCAATCTTTTTCCTAATTGCCCGAAAGTCCTTTTCCTCATGTGCCGTTTTTCCGAAGAGCTCGATTGTGCCTGACGAGGGCCTCAAGAGACCCATAATAACATGCAGAAGGGTGGTCTTGCCGCTCCCATTTGGCCCTACCAGACCGATCCGGTCACCCCGAAGGAGTTGAAAACTCAGGTGGTCAAGTACCAATTTATTTCCCGAGTAGGAAAATGAGATATCTTTCAGATTAATAATCAGATTGTTACTCTCCATTGTAGCATTACCAATCCTAAGATTGCGGCCAACATCACTGTCAGATAAACGAGGTCTCCTGTTCTAACTGAGAACCGGCTCAATGTATAATATTTTCCGGTGAACCCTCTACAAAGCATGGCCTTGTGGATCCTCTCTGCCCTGTCATAGCTTCTAACCAGGAGTATCCCCATAAGATAGGCATAACTCTTATAGGTGTGGATGTTTGTTTTGGGTATGAAACCACGCATTTTCATGGCATTTACCAGCCTCTGGTACTCCTGGAAAATGACATGAATATAGCGATAGGTAAAGAGGAAAAGATGAACTACCTTATCGGGAACATGGAGTTGCCTCATGGCATGGCCAAGGGTAGAGATAGGTATTGTTGCCAGAAGGGCGATCATGGCCAAAAGGATTGTATTAGATTTGAGCGTAATCTGGCTGGCATACAATACACCCTGTTTTGTTCCAACCAATGGTCCAACAGTAAACAAGGTATCCCCTCGAAAGGTAAAGGGAATAAAGAACCAAAGGAAGAGAATCAACCCATTTACTAATAACAGTCGATAGAAAACCTTTCCCACTGGAAGCTTGGCAAGCAGTATAAGGAGTACTGCCACCACGAGAGCAGGCAGTAGGGCTGAAAAATTGCTCGATACAGCCACAACCACAGAAAAAATAATGGCCACAATGATTTTGACCCTTGGATCGAGATTATGAACAAAAGAATCACCTATAGAAAATTGCTCTTCAATCATTGCAATTCTCTCTGTTTTTTTTCTTTCCCCTACTCATGAAATACAGTGCCACACCCATGAGGCCAAATATATATCCAATTCCTCCTATAATCTCAGTGACAGATGGCCCTTTTGATTGTGATTCGGCCATCATCCTGACAATTGGCCTTAGTTTTCTATCTAAGGAATCCTCAATAAGCTTTTTGATCTCCTCCTTGTTTAAGCTAACAGCTATGGGTTGAGAAGAGCCGGGGGCTCCTTTGTTTTCTGCAGCACCGATTGCTTGCTTTATCTCCGATTCGGGGATTGTCCATTCTGCTTTATGACCCATGGCCGCATTAAGGACGATCCTGAGGTCAGTTATTCTGGGTATCTTGAATGAAAATTCTCCCTTCCTATCTGTTTCTCCCTCTAGGAGTTGTTTCCCCTGGCTGTCAAAGACAAGGATCTGCGCATTTATAGCTCGCTTTCCACCGCTAAACTTGCTCTCGGTGAATATGGTATCCCCCTCAACCCAGGCGAAGATCGTTACCTTATGTGCCAAGGCAGGAAGATCGATAGAGATTACAAACAGAGATGCCACAAAAAGGATGAGTAAGGAGATCTGAATTCTACGAACCTTTTCCATAGATACCTCCCAAAAGTTCGGGTTTCACCCGTTTCAAAAATGCCACACAAAAGAGCGTAATAATCCCCTCGATGATCATAACTGGCATGTGGGCCAATACGATCAGCTTTGCCACTGGCATAAATGATTCTTCTGTAAAGACCAGGGATAGCGCTACCAAAATACCTGAAAACAGGACGGCAAAAAAGCCACAGGAAAACGCGGCAACCAATGATACTATTCTTCTTTCTCGACTTACCAGTCTCCCAAAGAGATAGTAGCAGATCACGCCTGGCAGGGCCATATTCACGGTATTGACGCCAAGAACCGTGATTCCACCAAATTGAAACAGGATTGCCTGCAGGGTTAAGGCAACTAAGATAGAGGGGAAACAAAGCCAACCAAGCAAAAGCCCATTAATGCCGTTAATAATAAGATGCACACTGGATGGTCCGATAGGAACATGGATCAAGGAGGCAACAAAAAAGACCGATGAGAGAACAGCCACCTCGGGGATCTTATCTGAATCCATCTTTTTCAAGCCAACTGAGATCCCTGCTGCAGCCAGGGCTGCACCCGTGATCAGCACGGGTGCGGACATTACGCCTTCCGATATGTGCATCAATTTCCCTTGGTTTAGATTCCTATTTTTCTCTCGCAGAGCTCACAGAGACACAAAGTCCTTGAGTCCCGCCAATGCGAGAAGAAGAGGATTCAGCTCAAATCCCGGCACTTTGCGCAAGGCTTTGGTAAGCCACCTCTATCATGTTCCTAGGCCAATTCTAAAAAGCTTTCCTCTGCGAACTCTGCGTGCTCTAGCGACCAAATGGAGCGGGTGTGAGATCATAGCAAAGCTTGAAAGTCAGCTTACCTGTTAGTGTAATGTGACTGACAGTGTCTACTTCCAATCGTGGAATCTAACCCAGAGAACTGCACCAATTTCCACATTTTTACCTTTGATCTTCTTGTCTGATGTATTCAGGGCCGCAAATCCCCACCAGCCGGCCTTAGGCGCGCTGTAAGTAAAGACCCCATTGGCGTCCGCCTTGATAGTCTGGGTGACCATGTAGTCCGTTGGGGCTTGGGCCTTTCTATCCTTGTTATAATACTCTACCTCCACCTCACCAAAAGGTACTGGTTTGCCATCCATTTTCACAATACCCTGGAAGACATTTCCGGTATAGAGACCGTAGGGTTTTGATAGGGGCACGATCTCGGTTTTGAGCCCGATTTCTTGATCCCATCCCTCGTCATCACCAAAGGCAGTTACCACGGTCTTGGTGTAATGCACTATGTAGCAATCCTCGGCTGGTTCCCAGTAAGGCTTGGGCTCCATATAGAACATATAAACACCTGGCCGCTTGATTGTGTAAGAGGTCTCCCAGGCAGTATGCCCCATAAGCTTGGTTTTTCTTAGGGTCTTCAAGAGATCTGCTTTTTTTCCATTCGCCATGACCCCAAAAACAACCGGTTCGACCAGTTCCATGCCTTCTCCCTCGAAGGGGTGAGAAAAGGATAGTTTCACATTGATGGTCCGATTATCATTTTGCATCACCATAGAATCAGATGGTATGAGCATTCCAAAATGTGCCAGAGCTACTCCAGCTGAAGAGCTAAAAAATATACTCATTATAATTAAAATAAACAATTTTTTCATCTTTCGTTCCTCCTTTCAGGATTCTATACTAAGTACCAAAGAAGCCTCATTTGATTTTTTCACGCACCCCCTTTCTACTAGAAAAGCCACGAAAGGTTCAGGAATTTCTATTCCTAAAAGCCTCCGTGGCCTTTTTCACTTATGGTTATTCTGATTTTGTCTTACTATGTTGTCGAATCTGGCTCTTGAAGCGAAAGATGATCTTCTTGATCAAATTTTCTGTTCGATCCTAAGCGTAACTCTGAAACCAGGTGTCAAGCTAAACCAGCCAGTCGCTACCCCTCAGTTGCTGGCAGCCGATTAAGTCACATCTCAATCAGTCAAAAGCCATGTCTGTCTTCCATGCCTCCCAGACCTTACCCACCAGATCAGGGCCGGGTTTCAGTGTTATTTTACCAGGCTTCCATCCCGAAGGCGTTGCTTCGGTACCCTTGCTGTTTCGCACAAGCTGGAATGCCTGGACTTGCCTTATTGACTCACTCACATTTCTCCCGACTGGCGGCGTGAGCACCTCATATCCTTGAACGACACCGTCCGGGTCGATGATGAATCGTCCTCTTGTTTCAACACCAGCGTCCTCGTCATAAACACCATACACCGTTCCGACCTTTCCACCCCCATCCGATAGCATGGGGAACGGAATACCGCCTTTTACCATTTTCGCCAGTTCATTCTCATCCCACATCTTATGGACAAAAACACTATCAACACTCATGGAGAGTATTTCAACACCAAGCTTTTGAAATTCTGAGAATTTTTCGGCAACTGCCGAAAGCTCTGTTGCTCAGACAAAGGTAAAATCCCCTGGATAAAAGCAGAGCAATACCCACTTACCCAAATACTCGGATAGTTTCACCGAAATAAATTTTCCCTTGTGGTACGCTGGTGCTGTGAAATCCGGCACCTTTTTACCAACCTTTATCATGGCAGTCACCTCCTTTGTGAGAGTTTCATCTTCAGTGGTTATTAATTCTACGGTTTCCCCAACAGGCCCCCCTGTTGGTCGAGCACAGCCAACCTTCAGTTCTTCGCCCATAGGGAACCTCCTTTAAGAAAATTGAATTCTAGAGATACTTATCACACTACCTTTCCCCTAGTCCAGACAAGGGAATGACAAAATTCCTTGATTTGAAACCAAAAGGCAGTGACCTGAACAGAACCCACACCGACTTTTTAGTACCATATTTATTTTCACATTTCAAGCGTCTCTGTCAACGAGGTGTCTATATTGCACTAAAACCCCCTACGCATTCCTCTAAAAAAAGCTGCCAGGGACGTCTGCTTCCAGCCCTCCAAACATCCCCCCTTGCATTAGGGGTTTTGTCTTTCGGGAGATCCTGTGATGCTCTACCTTGTTTCGAGAAGAGGTGACAGAATCATTTTGCAACAGCAAATTTGATTATTTTTCTTTGCTTGGTGCTGGTTTGATGTTATTAAGCTTAGCCTTACTTTGTGTGAGGGATCGAGACGAATAGAGAGATGATGATCAGGATTATGTTGAAAAACGGGTTTATTTTAATGACCCTCTCGGCCTTTTTTTACGCAGTCGCTGATGTTTTCATAAAGTTTATGTCTCCATCAATCGGGCCGATTCCAATCGCCTTTGTTAGGTTTCTGTTGGGAGGTCTTATCCTCTTGCCATTCCTGGTGCAGGGTCATGAATCTCTGAGGGGTAACTCCACCCGGTTTCTGCTGTTGCGGGGGTTTACAGGGACACTGGCCTTCTTCTGTCTCGTCAAGTCAATTGCCATGATCCCCCTCTCAAATGCCATAGTGCTTTTTTACACCTTCCCCCTTTTTACTACCTTTTTCTCTTTTCTTCTGTTGAAGGAGCCTTTAAAAAAGCTCGAAGTGTTGCTCACCGTAATAGGTCTGATCGGCATATACATTCTTATCGACCCGGGTTCTCACAGCTACAGCTTGGGCCATGTATTGGGGCTCCTGGCAGGTGGTTTTGCGGGTCTTACGATTGTTTTAATTCGAAAGGTCAGGAAAACCAACGGCTCTTTGATTATCTATTTCTATTTCTGCCTGGTAGGAGGAACCATCTCTTTTCCCTTTTTTGTTGTGAACTTCACCATGCCCAATTTTGAGCTCATTTTGCTCTTAGTTGTGCTTGCGGTGATTTTTCTGATCGCCCAGCTCCTTATGAACCAGGGGTTCAAGTACTGCAGAGCCTCAGAGGGTGCAACGATTTTGATGTCAGAGGTTGTGTTTACGGGAATTGCAGGGGTGTTGCTCTTTAAAGACTCTTTGGGGCTTGGCTTCCTGGTTGGCGCCAGTCTGATTGTGGGGAGTGGGGTATGGCTGAATTTAATAGGCCGCTCCCGTCCTTCTTCTTACACAATTCCAAACCCATAAGTTGGGGTACCGTTGCTGACATATTTCTTCTCACCACAGAGAATATTTCGTGTTTTTTTAAACGGACAACTGACCACTGACAACTGACAAGAGTTGTGTGGTGAATTCCCGGGTCATTACAAAGAAAAGCTGGGCATAAAAATCATACCCAGCTTTCTCACGATTACTAAACTTTTAAGAAAAACTATTTGACCGATTGAGCTAACTTATTGCCAGCTTTGAACCTGGCCACTTTCGTTGCAGGAATCATGATCTCCTTACCGGTTCGAGGATTCCTTCCCGTTCTGGCTTTCCTGGTGCTTACAGAAAAGGTTCCAAATCCGACCAGGGCAACCCGATCGCCCCTACCTAAACTTCTTGTGACGGCATCAATAGTGCTGTCTAACACTTTGCCTGCCAAGGCCTTTGAGATACCGGCATCCTTGGCAACAGCCTCGATTAATTCGCCTTTGTTCATATGGCTCCTCCCTCCTTTCTGCTGAAAGTGTTAATAATTGCGGCATTTGAACATTTAAATTCTTGCATGTCAACATTTTTTCCCAATTTATTTTATTTAGTGGGGACGTGCCCTTGTTGCCTCATAAGTGTTAGGCGGAATCACAGCTCATAATTCTTCAGTGAATCTTTTGACTCAAGCTGACAGGTGGAATTATACAGCTCGGGAGAGAGAAGAAAATTCACATTGCTACCATCTCTCCCAGGGCACTAGAAACCGACTCGTGGATTACCACATCCGCCTGAGAATCGAGGGGCGTTTCATCGCGGTTTATGATCATGAGGGCTGCTCCACGTTCAACAGCGTGGGCTGGCACTGAGGCGGCAGGGTAGACCACCAGAGAAGAACCCAGCACAATGCAGAGATTGCATTCCTGGGCATACGTGAAGGCCAGTGCCATCTTTTCTGTAGGCATGGCTTGGCCAAAGGAGATGGTGTCCGGTTTCAGGATACCAGAGCAGTCATCACAGTAGGGCACCTTCACGCCTGACCTTAAGCGCTCTTCGATATCATCCCTGTCGTAGGTCTTCCCACAATCGAGGCAGGAAACCGAGGAGACGGTGCCGTGAATCTCTATGATCTTGTCAGGCGAGTTCCCTGCTTTGTGGTGGAGCCGGTCGATATTCTGGGTGACAATTGCGATAAGCTTTCCCATATCCTCCAAAGTTTTTATTGCCAGATGGGCACGATTCGGCACAGCGTCCTTTATGATTTGATAGGTCTCTGTACTCATTTGCCAGTATTTGATCCTCGCTTTTTCATCCGATATGATTTTATCAAAATAGAAATCTGACGGATCATATTTGCTCCAGAGACCTCCTGGGCTCCTGAAATCCGGAATGCCCGATTCCGTGCTCAGTCCGGCTCCTGAAAACACCAAGATTTTTTCAGCCTTGTTTATCATGTCTGCACCTTTGGCTATCAAGGGATCCATAGGTCATCTCCTCTGAGGCTATTCCTGATCTAAGAAAGTGTTAGCCAGAACTTGGTTGTCTTGCATCGTGAATCCGGCCGTTCATGGCCGCAAAATGTTCTTTGTCTTCATCGGTGGCCAGGGCAACAAAATATGGCCAACCATCAAATCCATATTTTTTATTACAATAAGCCTTTGCTTGCTTTTTTGTATCGGCCATCACAAGCAACATCCCCTTTGTAAAATTCACCCTATACAGTGGCATTTGTTCTACTCTCCTTTTTTCGTTACTATTCAGCCGCTAAGACACAAAGCCACAAAGATTAGAAAATTATTCTTTTAATACCCTTTTATGAGGGGCACATTGTCTTCTTCCCCGCCCGCCTCGCCTGAGCGGCTCGCGATAGCGGGCAGGCTTTTCAGATAAGGTG
>JADFWK010000129.1 GCA_015223015.1 Pseudomonadota bacterium | reverse complement strand
GTCTCTGTGCGGGGGATATGGTCTGGGATTGGGTGCCGGTTTTTATAACAAACCAGGTGCCGATCTTATAGATGAGGCCAATGAGAAAGATGGCCAGGGCTGTGTAGAGGGTGATGGAGAAAGCCATGGGTTTATTATCCTTATGTTATTGGATTTGTTAAAGGGAACTGCACGGTAGGTAATCAGGTGACTCTGGCACCTCTCGGCCGGCCCCTTTTTTTAGTTGTCATCGGGTGGATTGCAAAAGTCCCCTCGATATGAATCCCAATAGGTGGGCACGCTAAAGGACCCATTTTTTGGTGCTTCATTTATCATGTTATCTTTAATGATGTCAAGAAAAATGGGTAAGAATTCCTATAGGAAAAACAGGCAGTTCACCTAGTACCATACGGTCTTTTGCAAGGGAAATGAAACTGGCACTATGTCCTTCACACCCGAGATATACATAACCGTATTGGAAATGAAGGTAATGTTACAGTTTGATCTTCTAAGATCGCTGGGGTTCAAAACTAGGGAGATATGATTTACGGTGGGATAGGAATTCAATCAGAGGGCGTCTTAAATCCTTGCTCGTGTGCCAGCATGTCCAAATGCAAGGTGATAATGTTTTCCAGTTCCAGAGGCGCCGGCGACTCGACAACTCTCATATCGAGCGTCTTAATATACACCTTACATTTCTTGCAAAAATCAACACGAAAACCCGCTTCTTCCTCGCTCACAAAATATCCAAGCTCTTTGGGTTCGCTGTTCTCACAAAAAGGGCATTTGAGCCTTGGATAACGCCATTCAGAGCCGCAGAGTTCACAGTGAAGTATCCTCTTACCCTGGTCATCTAAGGAGGCCATATCCGGGGAAGAGCCGCATAAAGGGCAATAGCCATAATGCCACGCATCCTTCTCGATCCTCTCGCCAACGGCCTCTCTCAGGGCATTCAGGGAGGGCTTCAAGGCCATGCTGGTCACAAACCTAAGGACCATCGGTTCCAGGTTCACCTCCTGTGCCATGGTGGTGAAAGTCGTTTCATCCCTTGAAAGAAAAGCAGTAATAGCACGCTCAACCCACTGCGGATCAGTTTGTACTCTGTCCAGGGCATTTTTCAAGGCCTTGCTATCTTCCCTCTTTTGGGAGGACAGATGCTCAAGCAATCGGGGAAATAGCGAGGATGCAGCTTTCAGGTCAAGGGGGAGATCTTCTCTTGAGAATAAAGGGAACCCTTGTTTAACCTTTGTCTCGGTTACTGCTTCGTCCTTCGGTAAATATGCTATCTCTGGCTTACTATCCTCTATGAGACACACCAACTCCCTGTAGGTAGACAGGGCCTCTTTGTAGAGAGGTCTCTTCTGGATAACCCGATCTATTTGAGCTAACAGTTTATTAGACATAAGCGCTTTTGTCTTCGCCTATAAGCTGTGACCAAAGCAAAAAGGGCACCTATGAGAGGTACCCTTCTTGCTTGGCCAATTTCCCTTAACTTGCCAATTTGTGAAGCATCTGCCACTCTTTCGATAGTTCTTTCAAGGGCCTGGCAATCCGCTTTAATGCCGTCTTTCTGTCGATTCCTCTTGGCTTTACCGGAGCGAATGCAAACTCATGATACTTTGCAGGCTCATCAGCCAAGAGATAAAAGACCCTTACATCATCGAGACCGGTAACCGTGGCTTTAGGGAATTGAGATTTCACCTCGGCGAGACGCTTTTTCGCCAAGGCGACCATCTCATCCCGGTCCCCAAAACTCATGGCCCCTGTCGGGCAGGTCTTGACACAGGCAGGAAGAAGCCCATTCTGGACCCTGTCCACGCACATAGTGCATTTTGCGATATACCCGGTTCCCGGTTCAGCCCTCGGTATATCATAAGGACAAGAGTCCCTCACATCCTCACTGCTCTCTTTTTTCAGTTTATCAGTGTAGAGTACTGCACCGGTAAGCTGATCAATGATAATAGCATTCGGATCCTCGGGCATCTCCTTACAAGGTGGCTCAACACAGTGCCGGCACTGATCCGGAAAAAAGTACCACACCGGTTTGCCATCACCTCCCATGCTTTCAGAAAAACGTACCAGTTTATAGGTATAAAATGAAAGATCCTTGGGATTCTGGTAACTTCCCCAGTTTTCGGTCTTGGTGGCTGGAAGCTGGTTCCATTGCTTGCAGGCAATCTGACAACCCCTGCAACCAGTACATAACGTCGTATCAATGAAAAATGCCTTTCCGCTCATCAGATCACCTCCTTTATATCTTTCTCACATTGACCATAAAGGCCTTAGTTTCTGGAATCCTGGTATTGGGGTCACCAGTCGACGGCGTTAGCAAGTTAGCGGAATCACCGCCATCCTTAGGGTAAACCCATCCGTAATGCCACGGTACCCCTACCTGGTGGATCTCATTACCCTGGATCGTAAAAGGCTTGAAGCGAAGGGTAACAATAGCAACCGCCTCGAGCTTACCCCGTGCCGATTCCACAACGACCTTCTCACCGTTTTTGATCCCCTTCATCTTAGCCAGTTCATTGCTCATCTCCACAAAGAGCTGAGGTTGGGCCTCCAGCAGCCAAGGTTGCCACCTAGTCATGACACCGGTCTGCCAATGTTCGCTCACCCGGTAGGTCGTGCATACAAAGGGGTACCGGGGATCGCATGTCTTGTAAACATCCATTTCGGTACTGTAGATCGGTGCCGTGGGATTGATGAGCTGGCTGGAGAGAAGGTTCTTCTCCACCGGACACTCAAGGGGTTCGTAGTGTTCAGGAAACGGGCCATCTGCCCTGCCCGGGCCGAATACGCTCGCAACACCATCGGGCTTCATAATGAACGGCTGTTTGGTCTTGGGATTGGGGGTACCATCCGGTTTGAGCATCGGAGGCCATCCACCATCTGGAACATCACCAACCCACTTTGAACCATTCCACTTTATGACCGGGTGTTCTGCATCCCATGGCTTTCCATACCCATCTACCGAAGCGCGGTTGTAGATAATACGCCGGTTGACCGGCCAGCACCAGGCCCAATCAAGATTCAGGCCGATACCTGATTTCTCTCTGGTGCGTCGTGCCGACATGTTCCCCTTGTTCGTATAAGAGTTGCAGTAGAGCCAGTTAGCGCTGCTCGTTGAACCGTCTGTCTGGAGATAGGCAAAGCTCGGGACCAGATCACCTTTCTTAAAGGATTTTCCCTTAACGGTGGCATCCTTCAGGAAGTACCCGTTGATCTCCTTGGCTACCTTATGTGCATCGAACTTTCCCTTGGTTGTATAGTTCCATTTCAGATTCAGGATCGGCTCCGGGAAAACCGCATTTTTGTCATGGCGATACAGGTATCTGACCTTTTTAAAGAGATCGGTCATGATATCGCCGTCCGGTTTGGCATCTCCTGGTGGCTCAGCCGCTTTATACCGCCACTGCATCCAGCGACCACTGTTGGTAATGGAACCTTCTTTTTCCACAGACACCGCACAGGGCAGCATAAAGACCTCGGTTTTGATCTTCTTTGGATCCATACCGGGACCCTTCCAGAAGGAGCCTGTCTCATTATCAAAGATATTAACATTGACCAGCCAATCCAGTTTTGTCATCGCCTGCCTTGTCTTGTTGGAATTGGCCCCTGAACATGCGGGATTCTGGCCCCAAGAGAAGAACCCTTTTATTGTACCCTTATACATCTCGTCAAAGATATCGAGCCAGGTATAGGCCTTGCCGGCATCCAGCTTGGGAACCCATGG
Organism: Pseudomonadota bacterium; assembly: GCA_015223015.1. GTDB lineage: Bacteria > Desulfobacterota > DSM-4660 > Desulfatiglandales > B25-G16 > JADFWK01. Next base: position 1,964 of record JADFWK010000129.1, on the reverse strand, counting down.
GTATCCGAAATCGTTTTCTTTGGTGGCCTTCCTTCCAAAAAAAGATTTCAATATGCTCACCATGTACTTGGGCTCATTTTGCCACCAGTTGGCACTCAAGGGATCATTGCTCTTGGGCCTTCTCTTCAGGTAGTCGGCAAGGGAAGGCCATTTGGTACTCGGGGTAGCGAGATACCCGGGCCAGATATGGAACAGGATGCAGTGATCAGTGGAGCCCTGAACATTGGATTCGCCTCTCAGTGCATTGACGCCCCCACCGGCCACTCCCATATTTCCCAACAAGAGCTGAATCATGGCCATGGTCCGGATGTTCTGGACGCCAACCGTATGCTGGGTCCATCCCATTGCATACATGATAGTGCCGGCCTCTCCCCTCTTCCCGCTAGCTGTATACATCTCATAGACCTTTAACAGATCCTCCTTTGGCGTACCGGTAGTAGAAGAAACCGTATCCAGGTCATACCTGCTATAGTGTTTCTTTAAGAGCTGAAACACACAGCGGGGATCCTGGAGAGACTCATCTCTCTTTGGAATACCCTTTCCGTCTTTTTCAAATGCCCACATGCTCTTGTCATACTTGCGGGTGTTGGAATCGTACCCTGAAAAGAGGCCATCCTCAAAGGCATATTTGCCAGTCAGGATAAATGGGGCATTGGTATATTTTGCCACATACTCCTTGAAATACTTATTGTTTTCAATGATGTATTTTATCATGCCACCCAGAAAGGCAATATCAGTGCCCGATCTCAATGGGGTATAAAAATCGGCCTTTGCAGAGGTCCTTGTAAACCGGGGATCAACACTTATCAGCTTGGCTCCCCTCTTCATGGCCTCCGATACCCACTTGAATGAGATGGGATGATTCTCGGCAGCATTAGAACCCATGATCAAAATGCAGTCACTGTTCCTGATATCGATCCAGTGATTGGTCATTGCGCCGCGTCCGAACGACTCTGCCAGAGCCGCAACAGTAGCGCTGTGTCAGATACGGGCCTGGTGTTCGATATAGACGAGGCCCAGGGCCCTCATCATGGCCTGTATGGGCCAACACTCCTCATTGTCGAGTGCGGCGCTTCCAATGTGGGCTATTCCCTCTGTCCGGTTAACCACCTGGCCTTTACTGTTTTTGCGGATAAAGGTAGCATCTCTCGTCTTTTTAGTATTTAGTGCAATCCGATAAAGTGCCCAATCCCATGAAACCGCCTGCCATTCGGTACTGTATGGCTTGCGGTACAGAGGTGTAGTGAGACGATTCTCATTGTTGACCAGTTGACTGAGGGCTGCACCCTTAGAGCAAAGGCTCCCTTCATTGATGGGATGGTCAGGATCACCCTCGGCATTGATAACCTTTCCGCTCGCACCTTTGCTGGTGTGCACAATGATGCCGCAGCCTACTGCACAATACGGGCAGATGGTGGTGCTCTCTGTCGCATAGCGGATCTTCAAAGTCTGGGCATATGCTTTGACCGGTTTCAAATCCATGCCCAGACCAAGCACCATCACACCCGCAGCAGTCCCCGCAGAAATCTTTAAAAATTCTCGTCTATTAACCCTCATACGCTAACCCCCTTTCTTCCTGCTCAAAAGATGCAGTTATTAAGTGATAGTTAGTATGAAATTACAGATGTGTTCTTCCTCACCCCTTTCCTTGATCGTAAATGTTCGAAAAGCTCTTCCTTCCTCCATTAATAGCAATAGTACCTTTTATCCTCTTTCCTCACTCTCACTTTTCAGACACTCTGCTATAGCCATCCTCTGAGGAGTCAAGGCCAGTTCCCTCTCTTTCAGCCTTTCGACTATATCCTTCATCCCTGCTTTATAATCCCTTATAAAAAAAACTAATTTTTTTGTCAAGAAACAAAATAAAAAAATTATTAATATTTTTTAAATTTTATTCTATTTCTGTTATGATTACATTATAGAATTAATTTTTGAAAAAAAAGGCAGCCCATAAAAAGGCTGCC
>JADFWK010000128.1 GCA_015223015.1 Pseudomonadota bacterium | reverse complement strand
TTGATTCCTGTTTATCATAGCACATTCATCACAATAGAAGGATAGGCTATATAAAGTTTGTTAAATGTGACATTGTCAAATTAATAGTAACTTTAATGAGAGATGGGCAAAGTGGAAGCGAAGACGGATATGGTAACAAGGTAGGATCTCCGTCATGACAGGCATACGGTTTCGCTACTAACAGATCATTTAGTGTTTTCGCCGAAGTACCGCGGGAAGGTGTTGCTCGGGGATGTGGCGGAAGCGGCAGAGGAGATAATTCGGGAAAACTGTAAAGAGCTTGACATCGAGATTATAGACATGGCTGTGAATGTTGATCATGTATAAAACTTTTAAGAAAAGTTTTATCAAAAACGCTTCGCTGCCCCAAAATATTCCGTTAGCTGGATAGCGAAGCGGTTAAAGGGTAGAAGCAGCAAACTAATAAGGGATAGATTTCCGCAGCTTAAGGAGTGGTGTCCGGGGCATTTGTGGGCGCCATCATGCTATCACGGATCGGTGGGGCAAGGTTGGGACGTGGTGGAAAGGTATATTTCGGGGCAGAAGGGGTACTGTTGTGAGAAGGAAGATGAGAGAAGGGAGATGAGAGAAGGGAGAGGGGGGCGGTATAGCTATGAGAAAGCGGATACTGTACCGGTAGTTGTGATAGATGGAGAAAAGGAGAATGCGCACAAAACATGGTACAATACGCTTTATAACAAACTTTTTGGAGGGAAACCTCAAAAATAGAAAAATCGAAAAGCTTTTATAGACCTAAGATAAATGGATAGTTTAGGTCATCGGCACCTGTGCTTAGATACAGGCCTTGTACTTAAGTACGGGGTATAGTGACTGTATTGGATACAGGTTAGCGAACAAAGATATAAAAAATGCTCAATAAAAAGCAAAATCAAAGCTTAAGATTAAGGAGGTTGAAATGAAAGAAGTATGGAGCAAGGTTCCCGGCATGCCTTTTTCAGCAAAGGAGGGAAACAAAGAAATTGTGGCGATGGCTGAGTTCGGAGGAAAACTTTATGTCGGAACCGGTCGACCTGGCACAGTGCAGTCGGCCCATGTATACCGACTGGTGCAGGATGGGTGCAAGAAATGGGAAGATGTGACACCTCCTTGGTCTTCAAATACTGGAAGTAGCGGGGAGCTAGAGGTGAGGCCGATGTTGGTTTTTAAAAACAACCTTTACATTGGCAACGATCAGGGTGAGATCTGGCGGACAGATGGTTTAGTGTGGAAAAACGTAACTGGCAACTGGTCCAAGGATCCTATCACAGACATGGCTGAATTCAACAAGTACCTTTACATAAGCTTCTCCGGCGTCACGATCTGGCGCACCAAAGATGGCAGTTCGTGGACGCCAGTGGTTGGTCCACCCCCAGCACTTCATTCCAAAGGATTCGGGGACTCCAAGAGCGACAACCACCTAGGCTCCTTGGAAGTTTTAGGCAAGTATCTCTATGCGGGGGTGGGACGGAGGAAATGGAACCATCAACGAGGGTTCTATCAGGCAGCTGGAATTGAACTCTGGCGGACTGATGACGGCAAGAAATGGGGCCTGTTTAAGAAAGTAGAAAATCCGTCTAACCTCCTTGGTGAAAAAGCCTTGCAGCATGTGTATGCCATGAAGGCCTTTAACGGCTATCTCTACGTCGGCCAGTACCATGGTACCGCGCTTTGGAGGACCAATGGGTCCAATTCCAGTTGGGATACTGGTTTGGGGTCAGGGGCCATAAAGGGTGCAGGTGTGTTCCGACTGGAGGAACACAACGGAAAGTTATATCTCGGTATGAATGATCTGACAGGAGCAAGCGGCCTTTTAGGCGAACACCTGCTGTATTCTTCAACAGATGGCAAAAAATGGAGCAAAGTACCTAAGGGTCCCAAGGTAGATCAAAATACCGTGGCAATTACTTCCTTATTGAGCCATGGAGGAAGACTATATGTCGGAACTTTAAACCATAGCAAGAGTGGGTCGGTGGCGTTGTTGGAACTCGGTCCGGAAATCGTTCCCGATCAGTTTGAGCCCAACAATACATTTACGACGGCCACTGCGTTAAAATTGGGTTCGACTAAGACACAAACTTCGGCCGAACTCACTGATTTGACCTTACTCGTAAACGATGTTGACTTCTTTAAAATCGAATATCAAAGCAAGCCAGAACATAAATATTTCCCTCCATTTAAAAAAGAGTTAGGGGCCGGAATAATTGCTGAAATTAATCCGGGGTTCCTATCCCTCCTTGTTCAGGAAGAATACTGCCGTCCTTTGATCTTCGAGATCTATGACTCCAAGAAGAAACTCAAGGGCAAGTTCCATACTGCCGACACAGTAGAATTCACCGGTCATGATCTGTACTTCAAGGATCAGAAACTATTCTTGGCCGTCAAAAATCCTGATGGCAAACCACCTGTGCGCTATAAGCTGTCCGTTAAATTAAGCGGCTGGTATGGAACGCTTAGTCGACCCCTCTACGAATTCTGGAAATATACAACACCTTGGGGATTACCCAATGACCTACCCTGGCCTTGGGTGCCTGAAATCCAACCTCGGCCAGAGCCAGGGCCTCTCACGTATTTTGATCTCGGACAATTGGTAACCGACTCGGAAAAGTATCTGTCTAAGTTCATCGAATACCGCAGCAAGATCGATAAAGCAGATCTGGAACATAACCTTGGCCAAATAGCTCATCTGGGAGAGCAATACGACGATGCCGAGAGGTTTTACAGGCAGAGTTTGACTGCGTTTCAGGAGTTGGAGATTACAGATCGGGAAGCCGATGTGTTACGAAGTTTGGGAGAACTCCACTCAGCCCAGGGAAAAGCGGAAGAAGCACAGGAAAGCTTTGAAAGAGCTTCCCAACTTCATGAAAAACTTGAGGATCCCTTGGGCTTGGCTCATGATCGAATGTCTTTGGGACGCCACTACTTAGCGAAAGGGGAAGCTTCTAAGTCATTGGCTGCACTGGAAAAAGCTTTTGGCTTTCAGGTGGGGACTGTAGACATGAGTGGACGAGTTCTCAACCTTCTCTATCAGTCCGAAGCGTTTTTGGCTCTCAACCAGCAAGAGGCTACGGTTGCCTGTCTCATCTTGGCTGGGGATCTATCGTCTAGACTGGGAGATCCCACAATCAGCCGGGAAGTTGATCGGCTGACAGAACTTGTATCGGTCAAAGTAGGTGAGCAAGAATTTCTTGTGCTAAAGGAGCGCTTCCGACAGGCCGAAACCGTTAGGCACCGGGCTATGTCAAAAATTACTGGAAAGTTACCATCATTTGTAATAGCAAACTGTGCCGAGGGATTGGGTTTGTTTGACCAAGAGTGCAAAGACGAAGAGGGCGAAGGATATCCCGTCATAGACAAGCAGGTGCTTTATGAAGGCAAGCAGACTTGCAAAGCTATCGACATGTGCGGAATACAAGCCCACGCAGGGTACTATCTGATTGGATCTGGTGGCAAAGAGTTTGAATTCGACATCGACGAGTATCCATCGCTATATCTTACAATGAAGGCTGAAAAAGACACAGTTACCTGTTTACTTCTAATGGTACACGACAATGAACCAAAGGATTATATGCGCAGATTTGTTGCCATAGGCAAAACACGCAGTGGAAATCAAGGGTGTGTCCGTCCCGCGGAGGATTGCTTCACTATCAAAGACGACAATAAATGGCACGATTATACCTATGACCTGCATAAGTTATGTGGGAATTATCCAGACGCCAAAACTGTCAGAATGGTGCAATTCTGTTCGGGCAAGCTTTGCAATGGAATCCAGCATGCCTTCCACTTCAGCAGTCTGGTATTTAAAAAGTAGGAAATAAAAATGGTTTGCTTTGATGTGAGATCCGATCAACCGTCAGGGATGCCCCGCTTTTTAAAGCGGGGTGGCATGGATGGGGCTTCAATAAACCCACTATTGTGATGCGATTTTGTTTTTAATTGCACAAAAACCAGAAGTTTTTTTGTCTTCATACAGAAAGCGCTTTTTGCGTCTTGATTATATGCGTAGCCGCAATAGCGAGTGCGTCAGTAACATCATCGGGCTTCGGCGTCTCTGCCAGGTGTAGCAGCTCCGTTACGCTCCTCGCAACTTCGCTCTTTTC